>CAYXHK010000033.1:0-13343 GCA_964464665.1 uncultured Syntrophomonadaceae bacterium | reverse complement strand
TGCCGTATCCGGCGGCCTCCTGCGCCGGCGTGGTTGCCTTGGGCATAAAATTGCCCTGGGCGTCGCCGGCAATAACACCGATTTTATTCATATATTTTGTCGCTTCGACCGCCCAGCTTGAAATATGCTTCTGGTCGGGAAAATCCTTAACGCCCGCTACACTGTAATCACCTTGAGGGTGAATGGCCTTAATTGCTCTGAACAGCATGGCTGCACATTGCTCCCGGTTAATCAGCACTTTCGGCGAAAAGGTGGTTTGAGAGGTTCCTGAGGTTATGCCGAGATTATAGGCCTTCAGTATTTGCTGATTTGCTGTGTCCGTAAAGGGGTTCGGAGAAACCGGCTGGCTTTTTTTGTCCGTAACCCTTTCATAAAGCACTACCGCAAGCTCGGCAAACTCCTCGCGCGTGATCGGTTTTGTCATATCGGCGCCCTTTAATATGGCGGGGATAAGCCCCATGTCATTGGCTTTCTGGAGTTCGGACTTTGCCCAGTCGGACGCTTCCTTGTAGAACGCTCCAGTGCCGATCGAAGCAGTATTGGAAAACGGACTGTATATATAATGCTCGTCATCGCTGCCTTGATTAGCTGAATAGGCGTATCTTACCCGCAAATGATAGACATTTGCCTTGATATCGGCAGTACCATCCACACCGAGGTCCACAGGGTCACATGTAACGTCATCTGTTACATAATTTCCGGGCTCATCCAATTCTTCATCAAACGAAAGCGCATTCCCGGAAATACTCTCGCCCATGTCATAGCGCCATTGTCCGTCGCCGACCTTCATATCAATCTGATACTCCGCACCCCACTCTCCATGTTCGACGCCGTATCGTCCCAGTTCCCATATGCTTTGAGGGTTAGTCCACTTAAGCGCAAAATAGGGTCTTCCATCTTCCCATTCCTTGAGCTCCACCGTCAGATTTTGAGGGGCGGCCTCAAAGCTGTCGCCTGTCGGGAGTGATTCCGCAAATGCGCTCATGCCCGGTATGAACAGCATGGTGAATGCCATTATACCGGCAATAATAAATGTAGAAATTTTTGTTTTCATTTTTATCCTCCTTGTAATATTTTTGTAGGGTTTGTTATTTAACTGGATCTTTTATGTATTGCCCCCTTTCCTCGAAGATTCAAATTATTTTTTAATTGTTATTTTTTCTGCGCCTGTCGGAAGGCTGCGGCGCATCCTTTGGAATAACCCATACGCTGCTTATTTTCACCGCGCCCTTAATCCGTCCGTTGGCGCAATAATAGTTGACCATCCGGCTGGTAAGACCCCATTTGTTAGCGGCTTCTTTAACACTGATGTAATCCATTTCACACCTCAGATAAGTGTTTGTTACGCCTATTATATTTCAGTTTAAGGAAGTTTTCAAATATGCGAAATATATTAATAGCTATTTTACCCATCCTATAGTATGTTCTGTGCTGAGGAGGTAGTAAATGAAAATCTGGTAAAAGAAAGCCAGCGATAATGGCGGATCTCATCAATCAGAAACCTTATCCAAGTTGAAACCGGGGTTAGCCAAATACTAACTTCCGGTTTTTACGTGAAATTTTTAATGAAATTTTGTCGAACTAAGAGGAATTTTGTTATGGAGATAGAATTATTTATCTTTATGGCTGTATGGTGGTCTGACCACCCGAACACCAACAAAAGAGTTCCAAGGTTTAGAAAAGCCCCAAAATTAGGATGGTACTTCAAAAAGCGCCTGGAGGAACACCCTAGTTTAAAGGAACCCTCAAATATTGAGACGCCTTAAACCGGGAGAAGTCCTCAAGTTTAAAGAAGTCCTCAGAGGAGTCCGAAGTCCACAAATTTAATGGAAGCAGGCAGGTAATTATGCAGAGGGTTGTCGTTTTAACCGGTGGTTTTGGCAGTGGAAAAAGTGAAATCGCGATCAATCTGGCTCTGGATTTGGCGGCGCGGAAGCAAACCGCGCTGGTCGATCTGGATATAGCGAATCCTTATTTTCGCTCCCGGGAAGCCCGGCATTTTTTGGCGGAGCAAGGGATCAAGCCCGTGGTACCCCGGGAAGAATGGCTGGATGCGGATCTGCCGATTCTCAGCCCGGGCGTACGCAGTCTGCTTTTAGATTCAGCTTGGACGGTGGTGCTGGATGTGGGGGGAGACGAGATCGGTGCCATTGCCCTGGGCGGATTTCAGGCGGTTTTTCAGGCAATCGAACATCAAATGCTCATGGTGGTAAATCCGTTTCGGCCTTTTACCCGGGACGTGGAGAGTATTGAGTTTATGTGCCGGGAAATAGAGCGGGCTTCCCGCTTAAAGATGCAGGGTTTAATCAGTAATCCGAATCTTGGCCAGGTTACTCAGCTGGAACACGTGCTAAGCGGCCACCAAATTGTCGCCCAGGCAGCGCGGAAACTGGATCTGCCTGTCGTGGGTCTGGGCGTGCTCGCCGAGCGGCTGGAGGAGTGGACGGAGCAACCGGGAGCAACGGCAGAGCAGCATGGGGCAGGGACGGAGCAGATGGGAGCAACGGTGACAAATCAGCTGCCGGCTTCGACGGAGCAGCAAGAGGCGTTGGCGGACCAGCCGGGAGTTTGTGCCGATTGGCCGGCAGATGCGCCGGCAGCTTTGACGGATAATCAGCCAACGGTGGTGTTGGATCAGCTGGGAACGTTGGTTGAGCAGCTGACGGCTATCCAGGAAGCTGGGATTCCCCTGCTGCCGATTAGAATTCATCTTTCACCAGACTGGTTATTTAAACAACAGAAAACTAACTGATTATTAAGACTTGAAAGTGATCACCCATTCTTAAAAACAGCAAACAACTGAAAATCGGCACAATTGGAAGTTTAACAGCGGGAGACTGCGTCAGCAGACAATTAGCCAATATTTAAAACAGCAGGGAATCGAAACAACAAAACAACAGAAAATCGAAACAACAAAACAGCGGAGAACCAATAATTATTGCAGCAGCAGATAATCAAGGGGGTATAATAAACGTGGCAAAGGTTACATTTCTGGAAGAAAGGTGTAAAGGCTGCGGCCTGTGCATTGAGTTCTGTCCGAAGGACTGCATGGGCTATAGCGATCACCTTAATTCTCAGGGATATCATCCGGCAAGGCTCACCGAAGAGGGAAAGTGTATTTCCTGCGCGATCTGTGCCCGGATGTGTCCAGACGTAGTAATAGAAGTAGCAAAGGAGGCACGCAGGTGAACGGCGCAGAACTGCTTTTGATGAAAGGGAATGAAGCGATTGGAGAGGCTGCGGTCCGGGGCGGGTGCCGGCATTTCTTCGGGTACCCGATCACCCCGCAGAGCGAGGTCTTAGAATATTTATCCCGGCGTCTGCCGGAAGTCGGCGGCGCTTATGTGCAGGCGGAAAGTGAAGTATCGGCCATCAACATGGTTTTTGGGGCGGCCGCGGCCGGGGGCCGCGTCATGACCGCTTCTTCCAGCCCCGGGATCTCCTTGATGCAGGAGGGGATTTCCTACATCGCCTCCGCGCAGCTACCGGCTGTGCTGGTAA
Source organism: uncultured Syntrophomonadaceae bacterium (assembly GCA_964464665.1). Taxonomy (GTDB): domain Bacteria; phylum Bacillota; class Ch66; order Ch66; family Ch109; genus CAYXHK01. Next base: position 9,842 of record CAYXHK010000033.1, on the reverse strand, counting down.
ATATCATGCGGGGATCGCCAGGGCTTGGCGGCATCCAGCCCTCGCAGGCCGACTATTTTCAATCGACCAAAGGCGGCGGCCACGGGGATTACCGCTTAATCGTACTCGCTCCGGCCTCAGTCCAGGAAATGATTGACCATACAGTGCTGGCTTTTCAGCTGGCGGATAAATACTGCACCCCGGTAATGATCTTTGCGGACGGGATGATGGGCCAGATGATGGAGCCGGTGATCCTGCCCGATTTTGAAACCTCCGAAGTCGCCAAACCCTGGGCTACTACTGGCATGCAGGGCGGCCGCGGGCCGAACCTGATCCATACCCTGCATCTGCCATCGGATGAGTTGGAGGAACACTGCCAAACCCTGTTTGCCAAGTATCAGCGGATTTCGGAACAGGAAAAGCGGGCTGCCGAATACTTTACGGATGACGCCGAGATTCTGGTCGTGGCTTACGGAATAGTCAGCCGCGTCGCCCGGGCCGCGGTAGAACAGGCTCGCGAAGCCGGGATCAAAGCCGGGCTGTTTCGGCCGGTAACCCTGTGGCCTTACCCGGATGCGGCACTGCTTAAGGCCAGCCGCTCCGCGAAAAAGGCCTTGGTGGTAGAGATCAGCATGGGCCAGATGGTCGAAGACGTGCGATTAACTATAAATGGCCGGCTACCGGTCGAGTTTTACGGGCGGATCGGGCAAGTGCCAACTCCCAATGAAATCTTAGATAAGATCAAACAAATGGCAGCAGCAGCGGAGGTGGCATAAGATGACGGAAACTGAAACCGGAACAACAGCAATAGCAACAGCAACTGAAATAGAAACCGCGGCAAAAACCGTAAATGTATACTCCAGGCCCAAGACCTTGGTTGACCGGCCCTGGCATTTCTGTCCCGGCTGTCACCACGGGATCGCGCACCGCCTCTGCGCGGAAGTCGTGGAAGAAATGGGACTGCAGGATATGACCGTCGGGGTGGGTTCTGTCGGGTGCGGCGTTTTTTCCTACGATTACTTTAACTTTGACGGCATCGGCCCTTCGCACGGACGCTCGCCGGCCGTGGCCACCGGCGTCAAGCGGGTACTTCCCGACCGGCTGGTCTTTACTTACCAGGGTGACGGGGACCTGGCGGCCATCGGCACTACTGAAATGGTGCACGCCGCTGTGCGGGGCGAAAAGATAACGATTGTTTTTATCAATAATACTGTATACGGCATGACCGGGGGGCAGATGGCACCGACCACTCTGATGGGTCAGGTCACGACGACTTCGCCTCACGGCCGGGAAGCCAATCAGGCGGGTTATCCCATGCGGGTCTGCGAAATGATTTCCACCATGGAGGGCGCGGCCTATGTCGCCCGGGTGGCTTTATTCAACCCGCAGCAGGTAACTAAAGCGAAAAGAGCGATCCGCAAAGCCTTTGAAACCCAAATGCAGGGTCTGGGCTTCAGCATGGTCGAAATTCTCTCTTCCTGCCCGACTAACTGGGGACTGTCCCCAGTGGAAGCCGGCAAACACGTCGAAAATAATTTAGTGCCCGTATTTCCCTTGGGCGAGTTTAAAACCCCTAAGATACCAGAAGGAGTGAAATAAATGTTGCACGAAATACTGTTAGCCGGTTTTGGCGGACAAGGGATGCTGACGATTGGTATATCTTTGGCTTACGCTGGGATGGCGCAGGGCAAAAAAGTGGCTTATGTGCCTTCCTACGGCCCGGAAATGCGGGGGGGCACCGCCAACTGCATGGTCACCATCTCGGATCGGGAAATCAGTTCGCCGGTAGTGGCCAACCCGGGGATCGCGGTGGTTATGAACCGGCCTTCCTTAGATAAATTTGAGCCACGGGTTAAGCCGGGCGGGGTGCTTTTGATCAATTCCACGTTGATTGATCGGACCGTGGTGCGCAAAGACCTCCTGGTTTATCAGGTGCCGACCCTGGAACTGGCCGAGGCCGCCGGGATGCCCCGGGGCACGAACATGGCCATGCTGGGAGCTTTAATCGGCGCGACCGGCGCGGTTGACTTGGCGTATGTGCAGGATGCCCTGATTAAAACCTTTAAGGGCAAATACGTGGATAAGATGCCGGCGAATATGGCCGTAGTCCAGCACGGGATCGACTTTATCCAAAATATTTTGAAACAGGAGCGGGAAAGGGTTATTGCTTAAGCTGGAGCTTGATGCTCAACGCATAGGTTTAACGCGTATTGCTTATTACTTAACGCGTATTGCTTAAGCCTAAAGACTTGACGCTTAACGCATATAGACTGGCGCTTAACGCTTAACGACTAAAAACTTGACGATTATTACTTAACGCATATTGCCTAACGTTCAACGTTTAAGGTCAATTCGGACGGTTAATAATTATTACTTAACGTTCAACGCATATTGCTTAACGCTGACGCTTAAGGCAAGGCATGGGAAAATACCTAAATTTTAATTACAGTTTCCAGGCAAATAGATTATAATTAAAATGATATTTCGATAATATTATTCCGACAATAATATTGCCATCAGTTCCATCAGCTTCATCGGTGTTCCATCGATGTCCCGTAAACAATTATCGATAGTTTTCTGGGCTTAGTTCAGTTTGGTCGCAAGTCGCAAGAAAGCGGTGGTAAAGCGTGGGTTTCAAGCCAATTAAAACCCGAAGAATTTACGAGGAGATCGTGGATCAGCTTAAAAGGATGATTGTCCAGGGCAATCTCAAACCGGGTGATAAGCTCCCTTCTGAGCGGGAATTGTCCGAACAGTTAGGGGTCAGCCGCTCCTCGGTGCGGGAGGCTCTGTCGGCTTTGGAAGCGATGAGTATTTTGGATATCCGCTCCGGGGAAGGCACGTTTGTGCGCCAGACCAGTCAAAGCGCGACGATTGAACCGCTGGCCCTGGTTCTCACCGTTGAAAATAATCCCGAGGTGCAGCTGATGGAAGTACGCCGGGTTTTGGAGGTAGAGGCAGCCGGGATCGCGGCACGCAGAGCCACCCGATACCAGGTGGAAAAGATCGGCGAAGCCCTAAAAGCGATGCAGGAGGCGGCGGAGAAGCAGGAACTGGCAGTGGAGTATGACTTAAAGTTTCATTTTACGATTGCCGAAGCCACCCACAATAATGTTTTGCTGCGGATCATGAATACGGTGGCCGACATCATGCACCAGACCTTTCGGCCCAAAAGACAGCAGCTTTACGGCAGTCCGGGCATGGCCGAACGGATTATTCACGAACATACTTTGATCTTCCAGGCGATTCAGGAGCGAAACCCGGAAAAAGCCCGGGAACGGATGCTGGAACACCTAAATAACGTGGAAACCGGCTTAGTTAAATTGGAGCTGACATCTGAGTTGAGTTAACTTGACGCCGAGTTAACGTCGACTCAACTTAAAGTGTGAAGTGGCAGTCTGAGCAGAGTTGACTTAACTTAACGCTGACTTAACTTAGAGTGCAGAGTGACCGAGAACTTAAAATGTTGGACTAAGCGCAAGAGCAGCGCCAGATCAGAGCTGACATCTGAGTCGTGTTAACTTGACGCTGAGTTAACTTAAAGTGCAGAGTGGCAGTCTGAGCTGACTTAAAGTGTAAAATGGCAGAGTATAAAGTGGCAGGAGGATGTCAGGAGGTAGTATGGACCGCGAAACCCTGCGCCGCCTCTTGGAACAGGTCCAAACCGGACAGATCCCGATCGACGAGGCCATGGTAAAATTAAAAAACTTCCCTTATGAGGATATGCATTATGCCCGGCTGGATCACCACCGGGCTTTACGCAACGGCTGGCCGGAAGTGGTTTTTTGTCCCGGGAAGCGGGTGGAGCAGATCGTTGAAATTATAGGGAGGCTGGCTGCGACCGGGGGAAATGTCCTGGCCACGCGCGCCACGCCCGAGCAATTTGCGGCGGTTAAAGCCCTCCTGCCGGCAGCGGAATACCACGATCTGGCCCGGGTGATTATCCTGCGGCAGCAGCCGGTGGCAACGCAAGGCCGAGTGCTGGTCATGAGTGCCGGGACTGCGGACCTGCCGGTTGCGGAAGAAGCAGCGGTGGTCGCGGAATTTATGGGCTGTGCTGTGGAGCGCCTGTATGACGTAGGGGTTGCCGGACTGCACCGGCTGCTTGATGCGCGCGAGCAGATGGATCGGGCCCAGGTGCTGATTGTCGTGGCCGGGATGGAAGGTGCCTTAGCCAGCGTGGTCGGGGGATTGGTGGATAAACCGGTGATCGCGGTCCCTACCAGCGTGGGTTACGGAGCGAGCTTCGGGGGTTTGGCCGCTCTTCTTTCCATGCTGAATTCATGTGCTGCCGGGGTAGGCGTAGTCAACATCGACAACGGTTTCGGGGCAGCAGCCCTGGCCGCGGCCATTATTCGGCAAGTGCATAGATAAAACTTATTGAACATTTAGCATTAATATTTTACATTCGCATAAATTGACAAAATTTGCAAGGGTACTCGGGCGGGGACTGTACCTTATTTCTTATCAACCACCCATGCCCGCAAGGCACAACCACTAATGAAAATAGATTAAACGGGATTAAAGTCTAATTTTCTTACTAAATCTTCTTCCGTTCAACGTAATGTTTTTTGATCATTTCAAAGCTTAGGTCACTGAGGTCATGTTCGATTTTACACGCGTCTTCATAAGCGGTTTCTTGGTCTACCCCCAGGTCCATCAACAAGCTTGACAAAATGATATGACGTTCATAGATTTTTTCCGCGATCTCCGCCCCCTTGGGGGTGAGGGTGATATAACCGTGAGCATCAATGCTAATATAACCGTTTTCGCGGAGTTGTTTCATCATGATACTGACAGTTGGTTTTGAGTAATTCAGGGCGTTGCACACGTCAATAGAACGCACCTGACCCAACCGGGCGTTTTCGACCAGAATGATTTCAAGGTAGTTTTCCGCAGCCTTCAGAATTCGCATCGCTTTCACCCCCCGTGAGTATATGATAACACTCCGGGCTGTCTTTTTTCAAAGGGCAGTTGTTGCCGCAACTCGAACTGCAGCCGCGCTGGCTGGGTTTTTGGATATAGTAAACCGCGACAATCAGACAAAGCGCCACTGCGGCAATGATCAGATAATCCCCAAGGTGCATCTGGTTTCACCTCCATTTTCCTTGAACCTCCCGCAACTAAATTCACGAGTGTGCGGCGGGTGGTTATCAATATAATTTTCCTTCATTAATATAATATCAGTCTGCTCAGATTGTAAATGATGAACGCTGCTGCCCAGGCAATCCCGCATTGGGCGGCCACCAGTCCGGCGGTTTTCAAACCTGAACCCAGCTCTCTTTTGATTGTGGCAATCGCCGCGACACAGGGCGTGTACAGTAAGGTGAACGCGAGAAAACTTACCGCGGTCAGTGGAGTAAACATGGAGTTTAAGACAGAAGGCAGTTCCGCCGCGGTGCTATGAGTCAAAACACCCAGGGTGCTCACAACCGCTTCTTTGGCGGTCAAACCAGTGATCAGAGCGGTTGAAACGCGCCAGTCAGCTAGACCAAGTGGTTTGAATACGGGTGCAATCCACTGTCCAATCACCGCCAACAGACTTTCACTGCTGTCGCTGACTAAATTAAGCCGCAGGTCAAAGGTCTGCAGGAACCAAATAATAATACTTGCCACAAAGATAATCGTAAAGGCTCTTCGCAAAAAATCCCACGCCTTTTCCCACATTAACAGCAGCACATTTCTTAAAGAGGGAAAGCGGTAATTAGGCAGTTCCATCACAAAAGGCACCGGTTTGCCGCGCATAAAAGTCCGGTTGGAGAGGAGCGCGACCAAAATGGCGGCCAAAATACCGGTCAAATACAATATCACCATCACCAGCGCCTGGTAATTAACGAAAAAGGCAGCCGTAAACAGGGCGTAAATCGGGATCTTGGCGGAACAGCTCATAAACGGGGTCAACATGATCGTCATTATCCGGTCACGTTCCGAGGATAAGGTGCGGGTGGCCATTAAGGCGGGAACCGTGCAGCCAAATCCAATCAGCATGGGGACGATGCTTCTGCCCGACAGGCCGATCTTACGCATCAGTTTATCCATGACAAACGCTATCCGGGCCATATAGCCGGTGTCTTCCAGGATGGAAAGAAAGAAAAACAGGGTTATGATAATGGGCAGGAAGCCCAAAACACTGCCGACTCCCGCGAATGCTCCGTCTACAACCAGGCTTTTAACTACCGGGTTTATATCTAAGGCAGTTAACCCGGTATCAACCAGTTCAGTCAGTTCAGTTATGCCCAGGGCGAACCAATCGCTCAGATAAGCTCCGATCAGGTTGAAGGTCAGCCAGAAAATCGTCAGCATTATCCCCAGGAATAAGGGAAGGGCCAGGTACTTGTTGGTAAGGACGGAATCAATCCTAACGCTTCTCAGAAACTCGCGGCTCTCCCCGGGGCGGACAACCGTATTCGCGCACAGTTTTTCGATAAAATTGTAACGCATGTCAGCCAGCGCCGCATCCCGATCCATCCCCTGCTCGGTTTCCATTTGGATAATGCTGTGTTCTATCATCTCCAGCTCATTTTGGCTCAGCGCCAACTGGGAGATGATATCGGCATCACCCTCGATAGCTTTGATTGCCGCAAACCGGGAGGGCACCCCCAGTTTTTCCGCGTGATCCTCCACGATATAGGAGATGGCGTGGATGCACCGGTGGACCGGACCAGGCTCGCAAAAATCGATGCGCTCGGGATGCCGCTGGTTTCTGGCATCGCTGGTCATCTTGCTGATCAACTCATCAATGCCTTCATTTTTGGCGGCGCTGATCGGCACTACGGTTATTCCCAGTTCGCGGGACATCTCGTCAATATCAATGGTGCCGCCGTTGGCTCGCACCTCATCCATCATATTAAGAGCAAGCACCATTGGTATCCGCATTTCGATTAGTTGCAGCGTAAGATAAAGATGGCGCTCAATATTAGTTGCGTCCACAATGTTGATTATGCCATCCGGCTTACTGTGCAAAATGAAATCGCGGGTAATGATCTCTTCGTTGGAATAGGTGCGGATTGAATAAATACCAGGCAGGTCGACCACCGAGCAGTCCTTGGCAAAACGTATTTCTCCGAACTTCTGATCAACGGTAACGCCAGGGAAGTTACCGACGCGCTGATTGGATCCGGTCAGCTGATTAAAAAGAGTAGTTTTACCGCTGTTCTGATTTCCCACCAATGCAAATATCATTTTTTACCCCCCATCGGCGACCTTCTATTATCATTTATAATTTTTAACCATCCACCGGCTCAACTTCAATTTTTTCGGCATCTTCCTTGCGGATCGTGAGGGTATAGTCTCTTAGTCTTATTTCAATAGGATCGCCTAATGGAGCAATGTTGCGGACGGTCACTTTGGTTTTGGGTATAATGCCCATATCCAAAAGCCGGCACCGCAAGGCACCTTCGCCACCGACCTTGGTAATAACTGCTGGTTTTCCCTGCGATAGCTGATTCAGCGTCATCCAGCCCATCTCCTTTGCCCTTTATTTTTCTTCGGAAAATGGAGTTAGTATACACTAACCACAGTCGATTGTCAACTATTTTTGGCATGTGCAAAGGAAGTTTTCTTGAGTGAGTTGGTGATGCCAAAATGAAAACCTGGCGTTTTTTAATTAGCTTAAGAACCTTTTTAAATTTGACTTTCAGCCTTGGATAACAACAATATAGATTATTGTTCAAATATGGTTTTTGTTGCCTGGCGGCTGAGATGATTGGCCGCTATTTTGTTTGCATTTCAGGGAAGCGAAAGGTGTTCCAAAATCAGACATTAAGATCACCCCCTTGTTTCATAATATGTTATATTTAAAACAGGAGCGTGAGAAAAGCGGATGAAATCCGAACTGATGATAATACCCGGTGTCGGAAAAAACATGGCGGAACACCTGATAAAGGCGGGTTATCCGACTCTGGATTCACTCAAAGAGCAGAATCCTGATGATATTTATGCCAAAGACTGTCTGATCCAAGGCCGGATGGTTGACCGGTGCGCGCTGTACTGCTATCGCCTGGCCGTCTGCTATGCAAAAAACGACGGCGTTTTGCCGGATGGAAGGAAAAACTGGTGGAACTGGAAAGACTGAAACGCACGAGAAAAAGCATGCGCAGTAAGCCAGGAAATGAATAACGGTATTGAACAGCAATACCATTATTAAAGTTTAGATTATGGAAAGATGGATAGATGGATAGATGATGAACAAGCATAAGAATTGCAATCTACGGGCGGTTTTAAGGATAGCCGGCGCGTTTATCGCGTTCCAGATCGGTTCGGGGTTTGCCACCGGGCAGGAGATACTTCGGTTTTTTTCCAGTTGCGGCTATGTCAGTTACGGCGTCATCTTATTGGCCCTGATCGGCTTTCTGGTTTTGGGACAGATCTTATTGTCAACCGGCAATGAACACCGGGAAGGTACATTTAATCATTTTACTTATTACTGCGGAAAAAAGCTGGGAACTGCCTATTCGTGGACGATACCCGTGGTCCTGTTTTTGCTTATCTCAGTTATGATTTCCGGGGCTGGTTCCGCTCTCTCTGAATATTTCAGCGTGAATCGGCACTTGGGTTCAGCTTTGATGGCCTTCATGGTGGTTGGCGCGTACCTGGTGGGATTTGAAAAGCTGGTTAAGATCGTTTCATCCATTGGTCCGATTATAATCATTTTTACGCTGTTTGTCGGCGCGGCAACCATAGCGAAGGACTTTGGTGATTTTACGGAAATAGCGCGGTATCAAGCGACGCTGGAGCAGTCCAAAGCTTCGCCCGTCTGGTTGCTGAGCGGATTGTTGTATCTGTCGTTGTGCAATTTGACCGCCAGCACCTATTACACCGCCTTAGGGAAAACAGTCTCGGATAAAAATGAGGCAAAACTGGGAGCCGCGTTGGGGGCAGTCGTGTTTGTACTCGCCCTGGCAATCATGAATACGGCAATCATGCTGAATGCGGAAGCAATTTCGAATCTGGACATCCCCACCCTTTACCTGGCAAGTAAAATATCATCCGTGCTCGGCGGAATGTTTTCGATAATCCTGGTCCTGGGAATGTTTTCTTCCTGCTCCACCATGATGTGGTCCGTTTGCAGCCGGTTTTACACGGAGAATGTCCGCAAAAACCGGATGTTTGCCGTCGCCGTAGGCATTGCCGCATTCATCTTAGGTCAATTCCCATTCGCTAAACTGGTAGGCATATTCTATCCGTTTATCGGTTATGTCGGTTTGATTTTTATTGGCTGCGTCGTCTGGAAAGGTCTGAAAAAGCAGCCGCCGCAACAACAGCAGCAACAACAGCCGAAGCAACAACAGTCGCGGGCGCAATCTCAGGCACAGATGTAGCAGCAGACGATGCCGCAACAAAAACAGCGACAGCAGAAGAAAAAGCAGCCGCCGCAACATCAGCAGCAAGCGAAGCAGGGAGGGTGTTCCTTTTGCCGGATAACGGAAGCAAGAGGATGCCCCTTTTGCTGGATAACGGGGTTCTTTAAAGGAAACCGGAAGCATAAGAGGAGCAAAGGGAAGCAAAAAGGGAGCAAGAGAACCTCCCGAACCGTTCATTTGCTTCCCCAACGGAGGATGCCTATTTTGCTGAAAAAGAAGCAAAAAGAACGTCCCCCTGCTTCAGTGAGAAAATTGAGTAATTAATCGGTGATTTAATTCGCTGGGCTGGCGGCAATTTGATTCTGGTCCGGCGGATTTTTGTTTTTATAAGAGCGTTCGACACAATGTGCCTTTTTCCCCAAAGGGATTAGGTTTTTCCATGGCGAAGTTAGTTAGTCCATGGAATTATAACCCGAAGTGAGGTCGGAAAATGAATGTTTTGAGTTTTGGAACCGGCCGAGAAAACCATTCCGAGAGCAGTATAGCATCTTCTTTCAATAA
>CAYXHK010000032.1:0-13401 GCA_964464665.1 uncultured Syntrophomonadaceae bacterium | reverse complement strand
CATGTTTTGGGCAATTATTAAAGTTATGTTTGTTGCTGGTAATGGGAAAAATAATATGGTAAAGTTAACCGGCACCCATATTTAGAGTCATTGCTGGGGTTGAACAGAGCAAGGAGGAGCAGAATAAATGAAGTTCAGTGTGGAGAAGATACAAACTACTCTGGCTACCTTGGAGATCGAAGTAGAGGAACAGCGGGTTGAAGAAGCGTTAGAGCAATCATATCGAAAAATGGTCAAGCAGATTAATATCCCCGGTTTCCGCAAGGGCAAAGTGCCGCGCCCCATCTTTGAGAGTCTAGTGGGTAAGGAAGCGCTCTTTGAAGAAGCTCTGGATATTTTACTTAATCAAACCTTGCCGGAAGTGATTAAGGAAGCAGCTTTAGAAACGATCGGGGATCCCAAGGTAGAAGTGGTTCAGATCGATCGCGGACTTCCTTTGATTTATAAAGCTACGGTATCGGTTATTCCGGAGATCAAACTTCCAGACTTTAAAGGAATGGAAGTAGAAGAACAACCTCAAAGCGAGCCGCAAGACGAGGATGCTTTAAAAGTGTTGGAAAGCTATAGCAAGCAAATGGCCCGCTTGGAAAATGTAGAGAGCGGGATTGTAGAAAACGGCCATATCGTGCAGCTCGATTTCACCGGCTACTTGGACGGAGTTCCTTTTGAAGGGGGCAGTTCCCAGGATTATTCCCTGGAAGTTGGTTCCCAAACCTTTATCCCCGGTTTTGAGGAGCAGTTAATTGGCCTCAAACTTGACGAAGAAAAAGAAATTTCCGTGGTTTTCCCAGAAAATTATCCGCAGCCGGAATTGGCTGACAAACCCTGTACCTTCAAGGTAATTATTAAAGGGATCAAGAAAAGGGAATACCCAGCTATTGACGATGAATTTGCCAAAGATGTGAGTGAGCACGAAACCCTGGCGGAATTGAAACAGGAAATTCTAGGCAATTTAAAAGAAAAAGCGGTTAAAGAAGCCAAACAAGACCTGCGGGAAAAAGTAGTGGATAAAATTGTGGGGCAGGTAGAGGTGGAAGTCCCGGAACCCATGACGGAACAGCGGTTAAAAGAGATGATTACAAAGTTTTCGCAGCAGTTAAGTATTCAGGGCACCACTTTAGAGCAGTATTTACAGATGTCCGGCAAGTCGATGAGCGAGTTTATGGATTTTATGAAGCCTCAGGCCGAACAGTGGGCGAAAACCACCATGGTTTTGGAGGCGATTGCCAAAGCGGAGAATATCACGGTAAGTGACGAAGATGTGGAAGAACGCATCACCAAAACCAGTGAAGAATACGGAATGAAGCGGGAGGATGTCAGCAGTTCCGTAGCCAATTTAGGGGAAGCCTTCCGGAAGGAAATTCTCCTGGACAAAGTAATCAGCTATTTATTTGAACAGGTTAAGCTGGTTCCAGCCACGGCGGAATAAGCAAGAGAAATATTTTGCCCCCGTATTCCATAGTATGTTATGGGGGAAACAAGTGTTGGATAGAAAAGGTGGTGTACTAATCCATGTCCTATCTGGTTCCGATGGTAGTAGAACAGACCAGCCGAGGAGAAAGAGCTTATGACATCTATTCCCGTTTGCTTAAAGACCGCATTGTTTTCTTAGGCAGTGCCGTCGATGATCAGGTGGCGAATCTGGTTACGGCCCAACTCCTCTTTTTAGAAGCGGAAGAACCTGACAAAGATATTCATCTTTATATCAATTCCCCCGGCGGCTCAATTACAGCGGGAATGGCTATCTATGATACGATGCAGCATATTCGGCCCGATGTTTCCACTATTGCGGTGGGACTGGCGGCGAGTATGGGCGCGTTTTTACTGACTGCGGGGGCCAAAGGCAAACGGTTTGCCCTGCCAAACAGTGAAATTTTGATTCACCAGCCTTCGGGCGGAGCGCAAGGCCAGGCGACCGACATTGAAATCCACGCCCGGCGGATTCTGCAAATGCGGGAAAAGCTGAATCAAATTTTAGCCGAGCGGACCGGTCAGCCTTTAAGCCGCATCCAAGCGGATACCGAAAGAGATTTTTTTATGACCGCGAAAGAAGCTCAGGCATATGGTATAATTGATGAGGTGATGGAGGCCGGAACTCGGAAGAGAGTTTAGGGCAAGAGGTGATAATATGTATAAATTCGGAGACGACAAGGGCCAACTCAAGTGTTCCTTCTGTGGAAAGCTCCAGGACCAAGTTAAAAAACTGGTAGCCGGACCCGGGGTATACATTTGTGATGAATGTATAGAGCTGTGTAATGAAATCATTGAGGAAGAACTGAGTGAAGAAGTAGGTTTTGATCTGGGAGATATCCCGAAACCGAAAGAAATTAAGGAAATCTTAGACCAGTACGTCATTGGCCAGGAGAAGGCCAAAAAAGCTTTGTCTGTGGCGGTTTACAATCATTACAAGCGGATTAACACCGGGATGAAAATTGATGATGTGGAACTCCAAAAGAGCAACATCGTCATGCTGGGACCTACCGGCAGTGGTAAAACCTTGTTGGCGCAGACCTTGGCGAAAATCTTAAACGTACCTTTTGCGATCGCTGATGCTACCTCTTTAACGGAAGCTGGATACGTAGGCGAAGATGTCGAAAATATTCTTTTGAAGTTGATCCAGGCTGCTGACTACGATGTGGAAAAAGCGGAAAAAGGGATTGTCTATATCGACGAGATTGATAAGATAGCCCGTAAATCGGAAAATCCGTCCATCACCCGCGATGTATCCGGGGAGGGAGTCCAGCAGGCTCTCTTAAAGATTTTGGAAGGAACTATCGCCAGTGTGCCCCCGCAAGGCGGACGAAAGCACCCGCATCAGGAGTTTATTCAGCTGGATACCACCAATATCCTCTTCATCTGCGGCGGTGCCTTTGATGGGGTAGATAAAATCATCCAAAATCGGACCGGCCATAAATCGCTCGGTTTTGGCGCCGAGATTTTGACCAAGAGTGAAAAGAAAATCGGGGAGATTCTGGAAAACATCATGCCGGTGGATTTGTTGAAGTTCGGTTTGATTCCGGAATTCGTTGGTCGGATGCCCATCATTGTTACGCTGGATGCCTTGGATGAGGATGCCTTGATTCGGATCCTCACCGAACCGCGTAATGCCCTGGTGAAACAATACCAGAAGCTGTTTGAATTAGATGGGGTAACCCTGGAATTCAAAGACGAAGGCTTGTCTGCAATTGCCAAAGAGGCGATTAAGCGGAATACCGGGGCGCGGGGACTTAGGGCGATTTTTGAGGATATCATGCTGGAAGTCATGTACGATATCCCATCCAGAGGAGACGTGACTAAGTGTGTCATCACCAAAGACGTAATCTTACGCAAGGAAGAGCCGCTCTTGGTGACCATGGAACGGAAGAAGAAAAAAGAGGAAACAGCGTAAGTTCTTAGGTCAAAGGGAGAGTTTAACTGTAATTGTAATTGAATTAGGTTATTTAATTATAGTTGAGCCTTGCAACCAGGCACAACTTGGTGTGATTAAATTATAAGCTAAGCACAGACCGCCAGCTAATTTGCCGGCGGTCTTTTTTCGTCAATCCGTTTTTCAGATGATTATTCGTCACCCGGACCGGTAATAATATCAAGTATAGAGAGGGGTGACGAATTTAATGGGTGACTTTCTTAGTGGGGTTGGAGGATTTTTAATTTTTGTCCAAGTTTTCTTTGGTATCATCATTGGGCTCTATTTTTGGAATTTGTTAAGGCAGCAGCAGGGGAACCGACAAACCGTGTACCGGGAATCCCAAAAGGAAATGGATAAATTGCAGCGGCTGCGTCAGATTTCCCTGACTGAACCGCTGTCGGAACGGACCCGTCCGACTTGTTTTGAAGAGATTATCGGTCAGACCGAAGGACTGAAAGCCTTGCGCGCAGCCCTCTGCGGACCGAATCCGCAGCATATAATTATTTACGGACCGCCGGGAATCGGCAAGACCGCGGCCGCCCGGTTAGTCTTAGAGGAGGCAAAGAATAATCCTTTTTCTCCTTTTACCGAAGAGGCGCGTTTTGTTGAACTGGATGCGACTACCGCCCGTTTCGATGAAAGGGGCATCGCGGATCCGCTGATTGGCTCGGTGCACGACCCTATTTATCAGGGAGCGGGTCCGCTAGGCATGGCCGGGATACCGCAGCCTAAATCGGGAGCGGTTACTAAGGCGCACGGCGGGATGCTGTTTATTGATGAAATCGGTGAACTGCACCCAATCCAGATGAACAAACTGCTCAAGGTGCTGGAAGATCGCAAGGTTTTTTTGGAAAGCGCGTATTACAGTGCGGAGGATACGAATATCCCCGCCCATATCCACGATATTTTTCAAAACGGGCTGCCCGCAGATTTTCGGATGGTCGGGGCTACGACGCGGATGCCGCATGACCTGCCCCCAGCCATTCGCTCCCGCTGTCTGGAAGTGTATTTCCGCTCTTTGCTCCCGGAGGAAATCGGGATTATTGCGGCCAACGCGGCCCAAAAAATCAGTTTTGGTTTAGGGGAAGACGCGCTGGAAGTGGTGAAAAAATACGCTACCAGCGGACGGGAAGCGGTAAACATTGTGCAGATTGCCGCCGGATTGGCCCTGACCCGGGCCAGCCGCAAGATCTCCGTGGAAGAAGTGGAGTGGGTAGTTAACAGCGGTCAATACACGCCGCGCTCGGAAAAGAAGATTCCGCTAAAGCCTCAGATCGGGATGGTCAATGGGTTAGCCATATACGGTCCAAACTTGGGAACCTTGCTGGAGGTGGAGGTTTCGGCCATACCGGCCAAGGCCAATCAGGGCAAGATTACGGTGACCGGAGTAGTCGAGGAAGAGGAAATCCCCGGTCACGGTCATACGATCCGGCGCAAGAGTCTGGCGCGGGGATCCGTGGAAAACGTGCTCACGGTGCTTCGGCGCTATGCCCGGGTCGACCCGCGGAATTTCGATCTGCATATTAATTTTCCCGGCGGGGTGCCGATTGATGGTCCTTCGGCCGGGGTAACTATAGCCACCGCGATTTATTCCGCTATCTTGAACCTGCCGGTGGATAACCGTATTGCCATGACCGGAGAGGTTTCGGTGCGCGGTGAAGTAAGGCCGATCGGCGGAGTGGTGGCTAAAGTGGAAGCGGCGCGCCTGGCCGGCGTGAAAAAGGTCTTAATCCCCCGGGAAAACTGGCAGGAAATGTTTCGACATTTAGAGGGGATTGAGGTGGTGCCGGTCGATACTCTGGAGGAAGTCCTGCAGATAGCGGTCATAAACGCGCCGGCCGTACCGGTTGTAGAACGGTTAAAATCCAGTCTGGAAATAATTGCTCCGGGGGTTTCCGCCTCAACCATAAGCGGGTAAAGCAAGCAATAAAAAACACGATTCTCCCATCCCGGGGAGTCGTGTATTTTTATTGCTCATTTGCCGCAAATTATGATAACATCGCTCTCTTTCGGGTGGGGAATTACTCGGCTTGCGGCAAAATAGCTTTCAGAGTACAATATTAACATTAGTAAAAGTTAAAATGGATTATTGATCAGTTAAGTTTCAGGGGAGGTGTCCGTTGTGCTTGAAAAGAATGATCAAACCAGGATTCGTGAACTGCCTCTTCTGCCTCTGCGCGGTATATTGGTCTTTCCTTATATGGTGATCCACTTGGATGTGGGTCGCGACAAGTCTGTTAAGGCGATTGACGAAGCGATGCTGCAAAACCGGGAGATTATGCTGGTAACGCAGAAGGAGGCTCAGACGGATGAACCGCTGGAAGAGGATATTTATCAGGTAGGCACCGTGGCTGAAATTAAGCAGCTTTTAAAACTGCCGGGCGGGACGATCCGCGTCTTAGTAGAGGGATTGTCACGGGGA
Organism: uncultured Syntrophomonadaceae bacterium; assembly: GCA_964464665.1. GTDB lineage: Bacteria > Bacillota > Ch66 > Ch66 > Ch109 > CAYXHK01. The sequence goes on along the minus strand of CAYXHK010000032.1, from coordinate 7,570 downwards.
CGGGTGCTGCGTCATCTGCAAAAAGAACCGTTTATGAAGGTGGAACTGGAACAGTACACTGAAAAATGGGAAAAGAGTCCGGAAATAGAGGCCTTGATGCGGAGTCTGGTTTACCAGTTTGAACAGTACGTTAAAATCAGCAAAAAGATTCCGCCGGAAACAGTCGTGTCCGTAGTTTCCGTTGAAGATCCCGGTCGGTTGGCCGATATTATCTCGTCTCATCTATCCTTAAGAATTGGCGATAAACAAACCATTTTGGAAGCCATCTCGGTTAAGGCGCGGATTGAAGCCCTGTGCAATATTTTAGCCAAAGAAATGGAGATTCTGGAGTTAGAACGCAAGATTAATATCCGCGTCCGCAAACAAATGGAAAAAACCCAGAAAGACTACTACCTACGGGAACAGATGAAGGCGATTCAAAAAGAACTGGGCGACAAGGATGATCGGGCCGCAGAGGTAGAAGAACTCCGTGACCGCATCAATAAAGCGGGTTTGCCTAAAGAGGTGGAAGAAAAGGCGTTTAAAGAACTCGAACGGCTGGAAAAAATGCCGCCAATGGTGGCAGAAGCCGTGGTAGTAAGGAATTATTTAGACTGGCTGCTCGCGCTGCCCTGGAATATTGAAACCGAGGATCGCCTCGATTTAGATTTAGCGGAAAAGATCCTGGAAGAAGATCACTACGGACTGAAAAAGCCTAAAGAAAGAATTCTGGAATACCTGGCGGTGCGCCAGTTAGCCAATAAGATGAAGGGCCCGATTCTATGTTTGGTAGGCCCGCCCGGGGTAGGGAAAACCTCCTTGGGCAAGTCGGTAGCCCGGGCTTTGGAACGTAAATTTGTACGCATGTCTTTGGGCGGCGTCCGGGATGAAGCAGAAATCCGGGGGCACCGCCGGACCTATGTGGGCGCGATGCCGGGCCGGGTAATCCAGGGAATGCGCCAGATCGGCTCGCGGAATCCGGTCTTTTTATTGGATGAGATCGATAAGATGAGTATGGATTTTCGGGGAGACCCTTCTTCGGCTCTCTTGGAAGTGCTGGATCCGGAACAAAATTCAACTTTCAGTGACCACTTCATTGAGGCACCGTTTGATTTATCGAAAGTCATGTTTATTACTACCGCCAACGGGCAGCACAATATTCCCCGCGCTTTGCTCGATCGGATGGAAGTAATCCAGATTGCGGGTTATACGGAAGAAGAGAAGTATCAAATCGCGATTAATTATCTTCTGCCGAAACAACTTAAAGAGCACGGGATTGAGGCTGAACAGCTGCAGATTTCCGAGAATGCCATACGCAAAATCATTCGGCAGTATACCCGGGAAGCGGGAGTGCGGAATTTAGAGCGGGAACTGGCTTCGATCTGCCGCAAGTCGGCCCGGGAAATTGTCCGTGATAATGAAAAAAAGAATAAAATTAAAATAAACACTCAAAACCTGCCTGGTTACCTGGGAATCCCCCGTTTCCGCTATGGCAATGCGGAAAAGGAAGACCAGATTGGGGCGGTTACCGGTCTGGCTTGGACTGAGGTAGGCGGGGATGTCTTAACGATTGAGGTCGCACTGCTTAAAGGGAAAGGACAGCTGATTCTGACCGGCAAATTGGGCGAAGTGATGCGGGAATCCGCCCAGGCCGGATTTAGTTACATTCGGTCCCGGGTTAAAGAACTCGGGATTGAGGAGGACTTCCACGAAAAATATGACATCCATATCCACGTGCCGGAAGGGGCCATCCCCAAAGACGGACCTTCGGCCGGGATCACCATGACCACGGCTTTAGCCTCCGCTTTATGCAATCGGTTTGTGCGGAAAGATGTGGCGATGACCGGGGAAATTACGCTGCGCGGTCGGGTATTGCCGATTGGTGGCCTAAAAGAAAAGGTTTTAGCCGCACACCGGGCCGGGATCCATACCATCATCCTGCCCCGGGACAACGAGAAGGATTTGGAGGACATCCCAGGCAACGTCCGGCGCAAAATGGAATTTGTGTTAGCTGAGCACATGGATCAAGTCCTGCAGCATGCCTTGGTGGACCTGTCGCTGGGTGAAGAGGGAACCGCCCAGGTCCTGCCGCGGGAAGAGGATTTAAACCACGCACTGGATGATGAGGATCTGGAAGCAACGGAAAATAATCAGGCGGAGGCAGAAATGCCAGCCATTGATTCCCTGACTGATCTGCCGGGCTCTGATTCAACCGAAGTGCCTGCCAATCCACCCGTTTAGGGGTGGATTAGGTTTCGTGCTAGTTTCGTACTAATTGTCCAAAGCAGTCAATAGGGGTTGCTTCTTAGGAAGCAGCCTTTGTTGGTTCATGATGCGCGACCAGCTTAAAACTACTTAAAGGTCTATCCTAAAATCCATCTGAATTTTTATCTCAGTATCATCAAAGTTCTATCTCAAGATCTGTTTAAAATTCTATCTTAGATAGAGGGGATCGCAGCCGATGAAGATTAAGACCGCCGAATTCGTAATCAGCGCGGCCAAATTGGCGCAGTGTCCGACCGATAATCTGCCGGAGATCGCCTTAATTGGCCGCTCCAATGTGGGCAAGTCTTCCTTGATTAATAAAATGTTGAATCGTCGAGCCTTAGCCCGGACCAGCAGCACCCCGGGGAAAACCCGGCTGTTAAACTTTTTCCGGATCAATGATTGTTGCTACTGGGTCGATTTACCGGGTTACGGATATGCCCGGGTTTCGAAAAGCATGCGGGGTGAATGGCAGAAGCTGATTGAGGGCTACCTAAAACAAAGGGAATCTTTGCGGGGCGTAATTCAGCTGGTAGATCTGCGGCATCCGCCGACTGCTGACGATGTGCAAATGTACCAATGGTTTCAGCATTATAACCGGCCGACGATTTTAGTAGCCACCAAAGCGGACAAGATTTCCCGCGGACAATGGGCCCGGCATTTACAAGTAATCCGTAAGACGCTGGAGATTGGACCCGAGGTGCCGGTAATTGTTTTCTCTTCGGCAAACGGCACCGGGGTGCCGGAATTGGCCCAGCAGATTGAGCGTCTGCTGCAACAATAAATAATCCTGGGATATTAGCCTTACGGAATAGAAAAAATTGCTTATTTTCCTCTGATAATTATTCTAACGGTGGAAACCAAGGCATATTATGGTAACGTACAAGCCGGAATAGTTAGGAGAGGAGGAATACTGTGATCAGGTCCAGATCGAAGAAACGCAAAGAACACCTGGGATTGGTTTGGTCGCCGGTAGCTAAGCAATTTATTCAGCCAGCTGCGGAGGAACCAGCGGTCAATACCTCTATTTATCACGCGCAGGCCGAGTTGAGTCTGGGTAAAGAGATTAATGGACTGCCGGGGCTAATGGATTTGGCCGACGTTCAAGAAGCAGATAGTTCCCTGGAAAGCCCAAGTCGGTGGAAAGAGTCTTTGAAAAAGCTGTCTAAGCCGAAGTCCGCTTTCCGTCAAGGGATTGGAGTCCTGGAGAATCTGCAGGAACGCCGCCAAGGAGCAGCGCCGCCCGAAGCGGACGGTTTTGGGTCTAAAATGCCTAATCGCCAAAAAAGAGGGGTTAAACTGGATTTGCCCGCTTGGACCAAGTCATCCAAGAAACGGAAACAATTACGCTATGCTCCCTCCCGTTGGGTCGGACAGGGAGAGATGGGCGGCAAATTTAAACGTTTAAGGCAAACGGATTGGTCTTTAGTCAAAGGGATTCATTGGCCGGCCGTAGCCTGGGGATGGGTGGTTGCGCTGGCCATCACTGTCGCGGTCTTGGGAGCTGCGGCCTTATACGTAGCGATGACCCCGGGTTCAGTTTTTTATCTTTCCACTTATTTAATGCTGAATAAGGTAGCCAGTCCGTTTTTTGGCAGCATGGTGGCCGGCTGGAAGGCGAAACGGAAAGGCTGGCAGTGCGGGTTGTGGGTTGGTTTGGGGTATGGCCTGGCCATCATGGTTTTTAGGTTGTACGGAGGACTGCTGTCAGCCCTTTGGGTTGAAGCGTTAACCGGATTGGCCGTGAGTATTTTGGCTGGCATGATTGGCGGAGCAATCGGTCGGGCTTTGGCTCCCGAAGAACGCCGTCTGGCCCGGGCAGCCTAACCCGGATACTGATTATTCTGACGCGCGGTAAAGGAATAACGCAAAGGAATAGCTTACGGCAAAAAGAATTGCGGTTTCGGTTTAGGCTGGTTGTTTGAGCTAACCGTTGATGCTGATTTTTCGTGACGTGCGGTAAAGGAATAACGTGCGGTAAAGGAATAACGTGCGGTAAAAAGAATTGCGGTTTCGGCTGGTTTCCCCAGCGAATGCCTAAGGAAGCAGAACTCCCGTTTTAAATCGGCGGGAGTTCTTATCGTTAAGTTCTTACCGTTAATGGAAATAAACTGTAGTTTTATCGGCCGGGGATAGATTGACAAGGTGCATTTCTACCAGTAAAATTCATATTATCAGAGCAGAAGCCGTCATGGCAACCTAATTTCATCCGCTATATGCGAAGAAGGGGAGAGTAGCTGCTTTAGGCCCGCAGAGAGAGAAATCCCTGGCTGTAAGGTTTCTTGGGTTAAGAGGAGTGAAGGTCACCCCGGAGCAGAGAGTCCGAGCGCTGGTTCTTTTTGTTCTTGTGCTTAAGTTTGGAACGCAGGAACGCAGCAAAGGGATCTTCGGGGGCGCCCGTTATCGCGCAGACGAGTGTGCCTTGCGACACGGCCGCAAGGTGAACAAAGGTGGTACCACGGAAGCATGACTCCTTTCGTCCTTTGCGGATGGGAGTCTTTTTATTTTTGGCAAGGAGGAACTTAAGCGATGCAGTCAGATCTTTCCACTGTCTATGATCCGAAAGCAGTAGAGGATAAATGGTATCAATTTTGGCTGGAGCATCAGTATTTTCGGGCGGAAACGGATCCCGGCAAACCACCGTTCTGTATTGTGATGCCGCCACCCAACGTTACCGGTTCTTTACATCTGGGGCACGCCCTGGATAACACCCTGCAGGATATTCTGACCCGCTGGCGGAGGATGCAGGGTTATAACGCCTTGTGGCTGCCCGGCACGGACCACGCCGGAATTGCGACGCAAGCCCGGGTTGAGGAACAGATTGCCACGGAAGGTTTAAGCAAATACGATCTGGGCCGGGAAAAATTTCTGGAGCGGGTGTGGGACTGGAAACACCAGTATGGCAATAAAATAACCAGTCAGCTGCGCCTGCTCGGTTCGTCCTGCGACTGGTCCCGGGAACGGTTTACCATGGACGAGGGCTGTTCGGAGGCAGTTCAGGAGGTTTTCATCGATCTTTACGAAAGAGGCCTGATCTACCAGGGGGATTATATCATCAACTGGTGTCCCAAATGCCAGACGACCATTTCCGATATTGAGGTCGAGCACAACGAGCGCGACGGACAGCTTTGGCATATCCGCTACCCGGTCAAAGACAGCCGGGAGCAGATCGTGGTGGCCACCACCCGGCCAGAAACCATGCTGGGGGATACGGCGGTGGCGGTAAATCCAGCGGATGAGCGCTATCAGCATCTGATCGGCAAAACCGTGATTCTGCCATTGATGTGGCGGGAAATTCCGATCATTGCCGACGAATACGTGGACCCGAAGTTTGGCACCGGGGCGGTAAAAATCACCCCGGCGCACGACGTTAATGATTTTGAGGTGGGGATGCGGCACCAGCTGCCCCAAGTTGTGGTGATCGGCAAGGACGCGCACATGACCGAAAAGGCGGGGCGTTATGCCGGACTCGACCGGTATGCCTGTCGGGAACAAGTGGTCGAGGATCTGGATAAATTGGAATTGCTGCACAAAAAAGAAGACCACCATCATGCCGTAGGCCAATGCTACCGCTGCGATTCCGTAGTGGAACCCTTAGTTTCCAAACAGTGGTTTGTAAAGATGCAGCCGCTGGCTGAGCCGGCCATGGCGGCTGTAAAAGACGGCCGCACCCGTTTCGTGCCGGAACGGTTCACCAAAATCTATCTGAACTGGCTGGAAAACATCCGCGACTGGTGCATTTCCCGGCAGCTTTGGTGGGGCCACCGGATTCCGGTCTGGTACTGTCAGGACTGCGGCGAGATTATCTGCCAGCGCGAGACCCCGGTAACTTGCGGTAAATGCGGCGGGGAAAGCCTGGAGCAGGACCCCGATGTTTTGGACACCTGGTTCAGTTCCGGTCTATGGCCGTTTTCCACCTTGGGCTGGCCCCGGCAGACCCCGGAACTGGCCATGTTTTATCCGACCTCGGTGCTCGTGACTGGCCGGGATATTATTTTCTTCTGGGTGGCCCGGATGATTTTCAGCGGCCTGGCCTTTATGCAGGAGGTACCTTTTAAAGACGTGCTGATTCACGGACTGATCCTTGATGCCCAGGGCCGCAAGATGAGCAAATCCTTGGGCAATGGGGTGGATCCCTTGGAGGTTATTGAAAAATACGGCGCGGACACCCTGCGTTTCATGTTGGTCACCGGCACCACCCCGGGTAACGATGTCCGTTTTCACATGGAAAAGCTGGATCAGACACGCAATTTTGCCAATAAGGTTTGGAATGCCTCCCGTTTCGTTTTGCTCAATCTGCAGGACTTTGTTCCGGAGGCAGCTAAAGCGGAGGGTTCGCTGAATACCGCTGAACTGCCTTTGGCGGATCGCTGGATTTTAAGCCGCTGCAATCGGACTATTATTGAAGTAACCGGTTTACTGGAGAATTACGATATTGGGGAAGCGGCACGCGAAGTATACGAGTTCATTTGGAATGAGTATTGTGACTGGTATATCGAACTGGTCAAACCGCGTCTTTACGGCCGGGAAAGTGAACTCTCCCGGCAGCAGGCGCAGCAGGTGCTTTATCAGGTCTTGGTGAATACCTTAAAGCTGCTGCATCCTTTCATGCCCTTTATCACCGAAGAGATCTACCAGCAGCTGCCTAGCCGGGATGAAAGCATCATGATTTCGGCCTGGCCTCTGCCGCAGGAGTCGCAAATTTCGGATGCCGCCGAAAAAGAAATGAGTTTATTAATGGACGTGATCCGGGCTATCCGGAATTTGCGGGCGGAAATCAAATTGCCCCCGGGGAGTCAGGCGGAATTAATTCTGGTGAGTGAAGATGCCAAAGCGATGCAGGTGATTGAACAAGGTATAAGTTATATTCAAAATTTGGCGGCGATTTCTAAGGCCGACTGCTGCCCAGCCATGGATAAACGGCCGAAACAGGCTCTGACTGCCGTGGTGGCCGGGGTAGAGGTATACCTGCCTTTAAGCGGCCTGGTGGACCTGAAAAAAGAGGTTGCCCGTCTGGAGAAGGAAGTAACAGTTTTAGAACAGGAAATTAAGCGCCTGGACGGCAAATTGAACAATCAGAGTTTCCTGGCCAAGGCCCCGGCAGTGGTGGTGGACAAAGAAAAGGAAAAACTGGCGGATTATCAGGCTAAAAAAGAAACCATTGAGGAACGGCTGGCGCTTTTACGGGATACGGAAGATTAAACGGCTTCTTCCAGGAACAATCAGATAATATAGCTGGGAGACCCGGAAAATATTTAATTTGAGGTTATCAGTGTGAATTATCAGGAAGCGATGGCTTATATTCAGGAGTTAACCAAATTTGGCG
>CAYXHK010000031.1:9503-13894 GCA_964464665.1 uncultured Syntrophomonadaceae bacterium | reverse complement strand
TCTCGATGGCCAGCAGCGTATCCTTGTCTTCCTGCGTAAAACGTGCCTTCACATACAACTTGCCCATCTCAGTTTCGAGCTCGGAGGTTACAAAATTTCTTGCCCTTGCTTCCGCCGCCAGGGGTTCCGCTTCGCCGTAGAGCGCCGCTTGGTACTGGTCCTGTGCTTGAGTGAATGCATGACTCAGGAGCGGTCCTGAAGAGTTCAGCATTGAGAGCGTTGAACAGCACTTTTACGCATCATGCAGAGCACAAGCGCAATATGAAAATACGTTTTTTAGGTTCGTTTCTCCCTTATTAAAATGTGTTTTCGATAACGTTTACCACCTCGCATCAGAGTGTCAAGATGATTGTATTTCCCCCGTAATGGCTATGGCTGTGCGCCTTTATCATATGAGAAACCAGCATGACCGACAGTTCTTTCGCCTGCTCCGCGAAGGGATCAAAATCGGGACCGCTGTAGGAGATTGTGGCCTCGCAGGAGCCGTCCAGCTCGGATACGGCGGCGGAGAACCGCAGCGGAAACAACTCCGCCCCACGATGCAGCAGCGTCTGGACGCACAGTTCTTCGAATACCAGCTGTAAACTGTTAATCTGCCGCTGAGAAAGAAGTTGGCGTCTGCCGAACTCCTCTAAGGCGGTGCTTACCTCGATGAAGTCGAAGGCAGGCGAAACGATTTCTCTCTCAAAGGTCTTGAGCCGGCGTACGAAGACTCTTGTCCGCTCTCTTTTCGGATTGTCGAAAATCTGCTCCGGCGTGCCGTCCTCATAGATCTCGCCCTCGTCCATATAGAAGATACGGGTGGACACGTCCCTTGCAAATTTCATCTCGTGGGTGACGATCATCATCGTCAGCCCCTCTCTTGCCAGCGCCCGGATGACCGCCAGCACCTCACCCACCATGGTGGGATCGAGCGCCGAGGTAGGCTCGTCAAAGAGGAGAATTTCTGGCTTCATGGCCAAGGCTCTAGTGATAGCCACGCGCTGCTTTTGCCCTCCGGAGAGTTCATCCGGGTAATTCAGCGCCTTTTCAGAAAGACCAACCGTATCCAAAAGCCGCATACCCTGGTCATAAGCCTCCTGCTGGGACAGCTTCAACAAATTCACCGGTCCCAGCATGATATTTTCAATCACCGTCAGATGGGAGAAGAGATTAAAAGACTGGAATACCATGCCCATCTTGCGGCGCACGGCAGAAATGTCCACCCCTTTTGTCGTAATGTTCTCCCCATCCACCAGAATCTCTCCGGCAGTGGGCGTTTCCAGCAGGTTCAGGCAGCGCAGCAGGGTGGATTTCCCTGTGCCGGAGGGGCCTATGATGGAAATGACCTCGCCCTTTTCAATTTCCACGCTAATGTCTTTGAGCGGCGTCACGCCCGGATACTCTTTTTTAAGATGCTGAATTGAAATCATTTCATTACCACTCCTTTCACAGCGCGGCTGCGGCGTTTGGGATCAAGTTTCACTTCGATGCGCGAGAGGAGCATCGTTAGAATATTTGCCACCAAAAAGTAAATCACAGCGGTAGCTATCAAGGGGAAAAATGCCTCCAACGTGCGACTGCGGATAATGTCGGACACCTTGGTTAAATCCTGAATCGCGATGTAGCCCACCACCGAGGTCATTTTTACCATGGAGATAAACTCGCCCTTAAAAACGGGTAGGAAGTGCCGCGCCGCTTGAGGGAAGGTAATCATGCAAAAGGTCTGTATACGGTTAAAACCGATGGCACTGGAAGCCTCGATCTGTCCTTTGTCCACTGCGTCGATGCCGGTACGCATCATCTCAGAGACGTAAAAGCCGACGATTGCCACCAAAATAGCCGAAATGTCCATGCTGCCAAAAACGACGTAGTAGAGAATCATCAACAGTACCACGATGGGAGTGCCCTGTATGAGACGTATGAAGGCAGCCGCCGGAATGGACGCGACGCGAGCCTTACTGCGTCGAAGCATACAGATGCCAAAGCCCAGCACCGTTCCAAAAAGCCCGGAGAAGACAGACAGCAGCGCCGTGACCCCCAAGCCATCCAGCACCAGCTTCCAGCGGTTTTCGGTGATAAAGGTGCGGATAAAACTCTGTTTTAGGCTATTAAAAAAGTCCTCACCTTGGACAGACGCGGCTGTACCCGCCGCCTTGCGCACCACGAGATAGAGTCCGCCGTCATAGTAAGAATCGCTCATGTCTACCGTCTGCTTGCGTTCGTCGGTGATGGACATACAGCCTACCGCCGCGTCAGCCTTGCCGCTTTGCAGCATGGGAATGAGGCCTGAAAAATCCACGATCGTGAACTTTACTTTCCGGTCAAGGATTTCCCCAATGCGCAGCATCAGCTCCAGGTCGTAGCCTAAGGCCTTCCCATCGGCGCCAACATAGCACATAGGCTCAGCGGATGAATCGTGGGCAACCCGCAAAACACCGTTTGCACCGGGATAATCAAGCCGCGGCAAGGTTTTGTCGCTCTCGTCGGTACTTGTCCACTTTTCTTTCATCTTCGCAAGCGTCCCATCGCGCTTCAGCTTCGCGATGGCGGCGTTCACATCGGCAGTCAGCGGACTATCTTTTTGCAGTGAGACCCCATAATGATCCTCTACCACCCGCTCGGGCAGGATGGCAAGGGAAGGATTTTGCGCCACCGCCAGCTCAGCCACCGGTGCATCCAGCGGCACAGCCTCCACCTTCCTATTTTTCAACGCCTCTAACTGATCGGTTCGGTTATTGTAGTAACTATAGGTAACATTGGGTATCACACCATTAATTAATATGTCTGACACAGTACCTGTCTGGGATCCAATAACCTTGCCGGAAAGCTGGGAAAGCTTGGTGTATCCCTGAACAGCCTCTGCCGCACCCGTGGTTTTACGCGCCAGCAGCACCTGTGGATTGGAAAAAAAGGGCTTAGTGAAGAGAATCTTCTGCGCCCGCTCGGGTGTATTGTACATGCCCAGCGTCATATCCGCTCTGCCGCTTTCGATAGCGGCAGGGATGGCGGCCAGCTCCATGTCGATGTACTCCGCCTGATAGCCCAGCTCATAGAGCACCTTGTTAATCAGCTCAATATCCAGACCCGCATATTTGCTGTTTAACAGGAATGTGGTCGGCTCCCTTGAAGATATGATTGCCACCTTAATTACAGGCGCGGTTTCCTTCACGGGCATCTTGACCGGCGGATAGTCGCTGCCGTCAGGCCGAATCCAGTTTGCAGCGATCTTATCCACCGAGCCGTCCGCGATAAGCCTGTCCAACGCCGCCGAAACCTTTTCATAAAGTTCCGGATTGTTTTTATTGACACCAAGGCAGACTTTTTCATCGGTCAGAAAATCTGACGCAATCTCCAAATTCTTGTTGCTGCGAATAAGACGCAGAGCGGTGGTGTAGTCCATCATGGCATAGTCCAGCTTGCCCGCCGAAAGGGCAGCGGAGCTATCCACATAATTATTGAACTTTTGAATATTTGCCTTCGGGTAATGCTCCTCAGCAAAGAGCTCATTGGTAGAGCCAACCATAACTCCGACGCGCGATGTATCCACCGGCACGCGGGAGCTTTGTGCCGCCGTCGGAGATGCTTTTTGGCGTGAAACAAGGACCTGCGGATTATCAAAGTAGGATTCGGTGAAATCCACCAGCTTTTTACGTTCGCTGGTGGCATTGATATCAGAAAGCGCCAGGTCGACCTTACCTGCCTGCAAGGCGGGCAGCAGGGCGTCGAAATCCATGTTGGAAAATTCCACGGTCATATCCAGTTCGTGGGCAATACGCTCAACCAGCTCCACGTTGATGCCGACATATTGCCCATCTTGGACAAAGCAGATGGGTGGCACGTCAGGGGAAAGTGCTACCTTTAGAGCTCCATTTTTGCCCGTAGCCTTGGGAATCTCCACAGTGCGGTAGTAGTCGGGACCGTCATTTGTCCAGCGCTCGTTCAACTCGTTCAGCGTTCCGTCTGATTGGAACTGATTGAGTACCGTGTTTATCCGTTTCTTTAATTCCTCACGTCCTTGGGCGATGGCGATATAGCAGGCTTCGTTAATTACATTGTCCTGTGAAACGGTCAATGCTGCGTCCTGCTTCATCATATATCCGGCGATGGAACGAGAGGTCATAACATAGTCCACCTTGCTGTTTTGCAGTGCCACCATAGCGTCGGCAGCGGAAAGGAACATCGAGAGCTTGGCCTTTGGATACTTGTTGGCAAGGTAATCCTGCGCCACAATACTGGTGATGCCGTAAGTGGCGGTTTCAGGATTCGCCGTGGCTTTTTGTACCTTCTCCATGTCGCGTACCAGCAGGGCAGTCTCGGTCTTATAGAGCGCATCGGAAAAGTCCATGGTCTTTCGGCGCTCTTCGGTAGCATTGAGGTTTGCCAGAATACAATCGATGCTTCCGGCCTCG
>CAYXHK010000031.1:0-9493 GCA_964464665.1 uncultured Syntrophomonadaceae bacterium | reverse complement strand
CAGGTCTATTTTTGCGTTCAGATAGAGCGCCAGACGCTGGATAAGCTCCAAATCGTAGCCGGTCAATTCGCTTCCTTTGTAATAGCTGAACGGCTGAACCGTGCCGCTGGTGCCTACCTTCAGGGTTATAGTCGGGTGTTGCGGCTTCTCGATGTCTGGCATGGTGTCATCGGCCTCAATGACCCAGCGCTGGAACATATCGTCCAGCGTGCCGTCTTTTCTGAGCTCGGCGAGGAACGCGTTTATCTTGGCTTGAAGGCCGGGGATTTCGCTTTTACGCGAGATGCCGATGGCCACGTCGTCGCTTGCCCCGACCGTCCCGTCCAGCACCTTGACGCCTGTAAGTCCGTTGCCGACCGCAAATTGCAGCAGCGAGCGGTCAAAGGCAAAAGCATCAACCTTGCCCTGCTGGACAGCGAGGTAGGCATCGGGCAGGCTGTTATAATACTTCATCTTCGCTTGGGGCAGCGCATTTTCCACCGCATAAACAGCCGTAGCACCGGAGGGCACACCGATGGTATAGGCCGCGTCGTTGGCCTGCCCGACAGTTGTAATGACCGCTTTACTTTTAGCACCGCATCCCCCCAGGCCGGCGAGGATCAGCAGCACCAGAAACCAGACGGTTATCCGCAAAAATCTATGTTTCATGGTGAATCACCTTTCTTTACTATTAATTTCTTGGAAGGCCCGGCCCAGTTCGACGATTTGCCTGATCATCTTGCACGGTTAAATTCGCTGTGGAGCAATACTATTCCTGCCAAATCGAATATCCGGCAGAAATTATTACATATGATAACCCCCTGCTGTTTCTCGAAAGCCTCAACAGAAACAGCGGGTTCGATATTCTTCTTTTAGACATCACAATGCACTCATCACTGAAACGGTGCTCAAGGACTTCCCCTCTCCCAAAAGTCCGGTGGCGGTACCGGTAGCAGAAGTATGGCCAAAATTATGAAAAAGCATGGCGGGATGCTGCGCTTCAAACAGAAGCATGGTGTCTTTCTCACCCAAATCATACTGCCGCTGAACTGAATAGAAAGCAAAAAACACCTCTTGGCGAGTTTGTCAAGAGGTGTTTTTTTGCATGAAATACATCTTGTGCCATATTATGTTGGTTTCGTGCCAAACCGTCTGCAAAATACCACCGTGATGTTACTATGTGTTTATGAATAAACACATGTGGTGGTCAGGTTGGATGTAGATAAAATAGTAGTCTATCTGTGTTAATACGAATGTGTTTCAACACGGTACAAGGCATTTCAAAGGTGCAATAAAGCAGGAGTTGAGATCATGCGGCTATATCGTACAGCGGAACAATCCATGTGTCGGAAAAACAGTCACCTTGCCATATTTCTTGGTCACATGTTCAATACCCAGCATGACTACTCTCCACTCTAATTAATCTCATCAGAAATGTATTTATGCATATTATGGCTAGGTAATGTTAGGAGCATTCTCGCTCGTTTCTTGCAGCATTATTATGTATGCAGTTGATGGCGATATTGTTGGACTCATACTGCCTAAAAACCAAAATCAACTCCCCCTGACTCCCGCACTTCCCACTCATAATGTTGGTAATCTTTTTCATGTTGTGCTTTTTGCTGCTCGATTGTATAAACGGAATCTGACCATCTAGTAGTCCACCTGCAAATCAAGCAACGATACTGAAATTTCACTCCTCCTAATCCACCCTGTACAGTTTCCATTTGCTCTTCCGAAAGCAGTTGATCTTTGTTGTCTTTCATTCTTCCAACTCCCTTTTTTAATGTTTTACGTTTTGGCCCTTAGAGTATCCCATCATTTTCTCTGGATAAACTGTTTTATGCCCCTGTGATGCCCATAATGTCTGCCAAAAATCCAAATAATCTTCTGCCCAATGTGGATCTTGAACGGTTTAGAAAGAAATAAACTCAATCTCATCAAATACCAAAATTATTCTTTTTGATTCAGGAACTCCTCCCAAAACACCTACAAACGATTTTGCGGCATTTTTCTCATCAAATACAGCGCCATCGTTTGAGATGTTAAATGTATTTCGTATGTCAGCAACAATTTGTTCTATTAATTCATACTCACCTTAAATTTCTGACAGACGGACTTTTACAATCATAAATCAATAATCTTCCTAAGTTTTCCTGCCGTATGATCCTATCTAATTTGGATCCTATCTAATTTGTATAATATTGATGTCTTACCGGTCTTCCTTAACCCAAATAACCCTCTATTTTCAATTCGTTTAATAGCGTCCAAAAAATCAACTATTATATCATTTCGGCCGAAGAAATATGTATCCTTTTCCAGCAGGAGACGAAAATCAAATAAATCCCTTCTATAAAATTGTTCACTTAGTTTGTTTTTCAAATAAGAAGTTTTATTCGTGTCTCTCTTCGCCATTTTTTCCACGATTCCTCCCTTTTCATTAAAATCTTCAAATTCCGTTTTAACAAATACTCTTCTGTGAGATCAGGGTGCCATGTTTCAATAAACCTTCCTTTATATATAAGCGTTATGTTGTGGATCCCTCTAAAGTGAAGTGTACCTTTTAACAATTCTTATACGTTTTAACGAAAGGCTAATTTTCTCATTTGAGAGGGTGAACGAAAGGGTGCAAAACGGCCTGAAAAACTCTATAAGAGGATTAATATTTGGCCCATAAATGCTAGAAGGCCCAGTAGCTCTGGGCTTTCCTATTGTATCAATTATTGGGTATAAATCTAGTGGAGGCGGGGGGAGTCAACCCCCGTAATTAATGGATTAATCCATTAAGGCTAAATGAGGACCCTTCTTACAAGAGCGGACAGTCCGTGGAAATTTTAAATGTTTAATTCAAGATTTTCATCATATGCTACTTTCGTGACTTGATCGACACCTGTTGCTCTATTGCCGTCTAGTTCCCGATGGCATTGTGTCAGCAGATCTTCGTTCAAGAGGTGATACAGCGATGTAAATTGCTCTTTTGGATTTTCTTTTGCAATCTCTGCTATTCTTGCTAGTTTTGTTTGCACTTTTGGCCTACCCCTGTGTGTAGAAAATGTTAAACATCAAAATATGCTAGCCAATCTTTTCTGCGTGAATGTCTACCAGATTAAACTCAATATTATGTTTACTCGCAGCCTCCATAATTAAACTAATTATATGCTGCTTATTTGAATTAAGAATTTCAACCGCCAGCTTTTCTTGAATATCTATAGGTAATAAACTAATTAATACATTACCTGCATTTGAGGCAGACTCATTATTCAATACCAGCTCTAATAGCTGCTTAGTTAAGTAGCCATAGTCAGACTCTTGAATTCGTATCTTTAATTCGATCATCTTTTACACCTCGAACACCTTATACCCTACGCGGCATCCAAATAAACACAGGCGATACATATTCATATGTATATGTATATAATGGTAACATTCACGATATTATCCATAAATCATTTGGCGTTTTCCGAAAAGTTAGTCCCCTTCTTAAAGATATGCAGATATGTCAGGTCAATACTACTATAATCGCCTTGTCAGCGTCCTAATTAATTTCGTTTCAAAAGCTCATTTAGGACATTGCCACATTACTTTTCACGCTCCTTAATCGTATCTCAATCCTCACAAAAAAGGGGTTGACCGTTACTTCGCAAGTACCGGCCCAACCCCTATTGAACTGCTTGAAATGCTTGAATTCTCGAACTGCTTTAACTGTTTTAGCTGCTTAAACCTCTTGAAATGCTTGAGGTGCCACGCGAAAGCTAATCGGAACTGCAGCCGCCGTCCTTATTCATTTTAGCCATGACTTCCGGGACTAATTCCATTAATTTTTCTAAACTCCCCTTTTGACTAAACGAATAGACCTGAACTCCGCTTTCATCAATAATCAGCAAAGCGGCAGGGGAAATACTCAGACCGGCTCCGCTACCTTCACCTTTTCCATCTCCCTGCTGCGGTGCCTTGCCTTCCCCTCCACCAACTCCAAAACCTACCCGGACGGAGATTAATGGAATGATGGTCTTGCCATTGCTGATAGTGGATCGTCAAAACCGTATGTACCGGACAGGTTGAATTTCAAATGCAATGCCCGAATTAGTTTAAGTAATACCGCCTTTACTGCAGCAAATAACTGTTGGTTTATGTAAGCGGATATTTTTCCAAATGAGCTGGCTCTCTTTTTGGTTGCTCGCGTCTTTTTTTTACCGGGGGTTTCTTTTCTGTTTTTCGGCATGGCCTTCTTCAGGCCCAAGCCACCCAACGACCAGTGAAAAATACCTTTGCTGCGTATTATCTCAATACTTAACAATCCCCAAATCCAGCTAAACCGCCCCTGGAAGTTGAAATCCTCTGCGGATTCTCCTGAAACCTCCAGGTGAATAGGGGCCAATAATATTATCACCAATATAATGCCCAGAGTTAAAGGGAAACCGATTAAAAATCCACTCACTTATTTCATCCTTATCAATCTGAGTATAAATTATAATTTATACTTATAGTTTATTTTGCTTTTGCTCGCTCCTTAAGATACATTCATTTACTTGTACTTCTGCCTGGCTTTTTACGAAGCTTAAGCATAAGACCCTGCTGATTAGCAAAATTTTGGAAAAGAGAAACTACATTTTCTGTTTTCCCTTTTATTGTAAGGTTATTGAAAGAGGTGTTTTCAACAACCTGTTTCATGACATTTTCGATGACCGGCAAAGGTAAAAGGTTTATCGCAACACAATAGAATGTTTTCCGGCGCCCATCATTATAATCGGACAACAGTGTTTGCAGGATTTCGGCTTTTTGAACCAGTTCCTCATTGTAAGCTGCTATTCCTATTTCTTGTGCTCTTTTAATGTCTCTTAGCTGCCCTTGATGGGTAATGAACGAATCATATTCCTCTATGCCTTCATATCTCTGACAGGGATATGAAGGACAAAGAAAACAGTATTCCACTTTATCATGCTGCAAGCTGCATTTTGCGATTGCGCAAGATTGATTGCCGGGGCCGCCTCCGCAACCGGGGCAATGCCCACCCAGGCGCATGGGGCATAAACTGCAGTTAAGGCCGCAAAGGGAAAAAGACAAATTTGTTCGGTTAAAATCTTTCATTAAATTGCCCCCCCGAATCAGAGAAACCGTCTGACTCTTTTACAGTATTCTTTATATTTTTCGCCGTATATCTTTTTCAGCGATTGTTCATCAAGTCAAATCTGCCGGTTAAAAAGCCATATCCCAGCAACAACGTAAATCAATACTATCCTGTTCGGAATAATCAAAAACATTCCAGTCAGAACCAACCCGAATGCTATATATATTGGATTGCGGCTAATAGAAAATGCCCCTGTTGTCACAAGTTCCCCCGGGTGGGACGTTTCTCTTGCTTCCTCATAAATAATATTTTAAAGGAAGGATCAGGATATCCTTAGCCTAATTCAATCGAGCGGCACGACCTCGCAAACGCAAAGCACTATGCCCCGCACAGTGAACCGGATGTCGACCCCCCCAAATTCGAGGCCATAGATCCGCTCGGGGTCGTTCTGATACGACGGTCTAGGGTCTTGCGCCAACACGCCCAGGAGCGCTTCCCGCAGTTCTTGAGGAATGAGGCGGAGCCACTGCTCGGGGAATTCCACCTCCAGCGCATAGTCTTTGAGCGGGTCCGCGAATCCTCCAACCGCATCCGGATGACTGTCCGTAAAGGGAAGATAAGGCTTGATGTCGTAGATAGGCGAGTTGTCCATCAGGTCTGCTCCCAAGACACGCAGAATCGGGCCGAGATCGGGATGCAGCTCGATGCGGTCGAGTTTGACCGAGGAAAGTCCAAGCGCATTCGGACGGAAGGGGGAGCGGGTAGCGAAAACGCCCTTGCGCGTGTTGCCGCCGAGACGCGGAGGCCGCACTGTCGGAGACCAGGTGTCGATGCGCGATGTGTCGATGTCGCGCAATGTGTTGGCGTCATGCGAGGTGTCCGACGGGTTGTCGATGCGCGAGGCATCGGTTTCATGCGGGGCTTCACGCAGGGTGTCAGTGTCACACGGGGCTTTCGAAAACCCCCAGATGAGCCAGATATGCGAGAATTCTTCCAATCCGCACAAGGCGTCGGGATTGCGGTACTCCGGCTCAAAGACGATCACCGCTTTCAAGGCATTGACGAGTCCGCTCTGACGCGGAATTCCAAACTTGGTTGGAAAATCCGTCCGGATCCGGGCAATGGTTTTCATCTGGCATTGAGGGTCTTTATGCGTTTTAATATGCGTTTTCATTTCTTGCTCCTATTTTGCTATACCGCGATTTGATGGTCGCGCACAGCACCAGCGATTAGAATGTATCGACAGACAATCAATAATATAAAAGACAATGGTATAAAAAACAATATAGAACAACCAATATATAAATGAAAACACCTACATCCCAGCAGGTGCTCTCAAATCATTGTTTGTGTTTGGATTAAGTTTGGACACAGACATTGTTTATGTTTAGACACATGTAATAAACAGGCAATCTGCGCCCGCCCAATTGAGCCTCTATTGCCCTCTATTTGCACCTCTGCTACTCCTTTATTGTACCTCTATTCAGTCCTAATCTTCCTTGATCTCAATAATATCTTGTTTTATTTTCTCAATGATCTGCTGAGCAGCCAGAACCTTACTGCAGAGTTCGGCTACCGGGCTGTCAGGATTTTCTTTATCCTGTTTAAAAATTTTTTCCCCTATTTCCAGATAGTATTGTTGTATTTTCTTTTCTTCTGAAGCGATGATTGAGTTTAGTTTGCTGATTTCGGCCATATCCTTGGCCTTTTCCGCCGCATCCTTAGCCATATCCGCCGCAGAGCCGGCTACGTCGCCGATCTTTTTCCCTATTTTGCCAAATACCATAGATCATTACCTCCCAAATATAATTTTTTATAATTTTATTATACTCGTCCGTTGATAATGACTGATAAGGAAAACCAGTTTAATAACTATTGACTGGGTAAAAGACAGGATAAAAACATAAAAAACATATATAAAATGAATATTCAATATTTTTCATCAAAATCCTTTTTTAATTCAACAATAATTCCTTTATTTTTTAAGTTTTTAAGGATTCCCATAAACCTAACCCAAGAGGAAAGATGTCGCTCTAGTCCCTTGCGGGGAGCAAGAGGACGGTTGCTGGTTCTCTTGCTTATTTTTACTTGCTTGACCTCACCGGGCAGGCCGCCCAGGCGGCTGAGTTAACGGTCCTCTTGCTTGCTTCTTTTTGTTTCCTCATAATGCCGGCCTCTCGATACTATAACTCGATACTATTAACTCGATACTATAATAAAAAGGCGAACCCAACCGCAAATATGATAGTCGGGAGCATATTGGCCACTTTAAACGTTTTTTCCCAAATCAGATTTACCCCGACACAGAAAATCAAAATTGAACCGGTTAAAGAAAGATTTGAAATAGCCTGAACCGTCATCAATGGCTCAAAGAATACAGCAAGAACCGTTATGCTCCCTTGGAACAGCGCAACTGGAATAGCCGAAAAAATAGATCCCTTGCCCATAGAAGCGGCCAGGATCATTACAATGATAAAATCAAGAATCGACTTGGCCATAAGCAGGGAGTAATCGCCCAAAAGGCCGTCCTGGATGGCGCCTACAACCGCCATTGCGCCGATACACACTATCAAAGATGTGGTCACGAAACCGTCCAAAAATTGAGAGTCGTTTTCGTTCCTGGTCTTACTTTTCAGCCAAGCCCCGAAATGCTCTATGCCCCTTTCGAGATCAGCCATTTCCCCGACCAGGGAGCCCAGAACAAAGCTTAAGATTATCATCATGCTGCCTTGGCTTATTAGCTTTCCGTCCGCCAAGACAAGCATTTCCTGCAGCGCGCCGCCTATGCCGATAAACAACACGCATACCGCGGTAGCTTTTATAAGCGTATTCTGTATTTTTTCAGAAAACGCGTTCTTTAATAAAACTCCTAATATGCCTCCAACTATGATGGCTCCAGTATTTATTATGGTTCCGGTCCCTATCATTCTCTTTTCCCTTCTAAAAACAAAGCGAAACAAGGAAGCAAGGTGGCGTTCCTTTGCTTCCTTGTTTAAGCAGGGCAAGCAATGGTAAGCAAGGGTAAACAAGGGGGCGTTCTTTTTGCTGCCTTGCTTCAGTGGCCGCCCGTCTATAAACCGTATTGGCGCTTCATATTCTCCACATGTTTGTAATGATCAGAATGATCTAATCTGGACGCCGCCGCCTCATCAAGCACAACGGTAATCCCACCGCTGCAAAGCTGGATGGCTGAGGCGGTTATTTGAGAGGTTATCGGTCCTTCCAGACATTTGGCAACTATGTCAGCCTTCTTCGCTCCATTTACGATCATAAGAACGTTCTTAGCATCACGAATGGTTCCAACCCCCATTGTAATAGCAAAATGAGGCATCTGGCTCCGTTCGATGCCGGCTTTTTTGTAGAAAGCTTCGTAATTGTCATCCAAGGTTTGTTTGGTCAATGCCTGTACCCGGGTTCTTGATGCGAGCGATGAGCCGGGTTCATTAAATCCCCAATGCCCGTCGCCTCCAAGCCCTAAGAGCTGTAGATCAATACCACCGGCCTTTCTGATTTCTTCTTCATACCACAGACAAAACTTTTGCGGTTCTTTGGTTTGGCCGTCCGGTATATAGATATTTTCCTTTTTTAGATTGATATGCCTAAATAACTCCTCATACATAAATCTCGCATAGCTTTGATCCTCGTTATAGGGTTTCCCCAGATCAATTCCTACTCCCAGATATTCATCCAGATTAAAGGTTTTTACCTGTGAGAAATCAAGACCTTCTTTGTGCATTCTGGCCAGTTCCTTATATGTGCCGATTGGCGTGCTACCGGTCGCCAGTCCGATTACACAGTCTGGTTTCGCTCTTACTTGCTCGGCAATAATATTTGCCGCATAAAGGCTCATTTGTTCATAATTATCCCTAATGATAATATCCATCGCCATTCTCCAATCATACAAAATTACCTTACTATTTTAACATTAACTGGATTGTTGTGTATATATTGAACCACCGTCAAAAGATATGAATTATCTTCCACGCACTCACTTCCGTATCGTTCCCGCCACACAGTATCTCCCTGTCTCATGTAGATCCGATCATCATGTAGTGCTATCGCTTGTTTAATACAAAATTCATAAACCGGCTTTCCTCGGTAAACTGGGAAAAATCGTAATCACCAAACACCTCTTTTACTGCAAAACCGCTTTCTAAAGCCATTTCCCCGAAACCATCCTTGCTGATCAATGAAAAATGGATCTCCAAAAACCGCTTGTCACCCATAACCGCGTCAGATGCGCTGCGTCGGAGTAAAACATCTGCGAGTTGATATTTACATAGTAAAGCGTGGCCAGAGACAGAGCGCCAAATACCATGGAAGGTTTGAAATACTCGTATACCTTTCCTTGTATTTGATCGTTTGCGGCGCAATGCTCCTTGGCGTTGATTACGATCAGGGCATGGAAGTTGTTGTAGAGATCCGCACTCCGGGGAATGCTCTGCT
>CAYXHK010000030.1:0-14888 GCA_964464665.1 uncultured Syntrophomonadaceae bacterium | reverse complement strand
GATCGTACATGTAGAATATCATAGGTTTTTTCAGATTTGCAAAGTCAAAAAATAAACGAGCTTCTGGCAACCTACACTACCCGTTTTCAAGTCAGCAATGTCAACCGGACTTATAACGTCAAAGTAGCTGCCGAGGCGATTAACCATCAGGTAATTAAACCGGGCGAAACTTTCTCTTTTAATAAGGTAGTGGGTCCGCGCAGTCAGGAAGCCGGTTACCGGGAAGCCTTAATCATTCAGCAGAATGAGTTTGTCCCCGGCCTGGGCGGCGGGGTCTGCCAAGTATCCTCAACCTTGTATAATGCGGTGCTCTTGGCCGATTTACAAGTCGTGGAGCGCAGCAATCACTCTCTGCCGGTGGATTACGTTCCAGCCGGCCGAGATGCCACGGTTGCTTATGGGGTGTTAGACTTAAGGTTTGTTAATAATACCCAGGGACATCTGCTGCTCCAGACGAAGGTAAAGGGGAACAGTTTAACCATACAGATTTATGGCGATAAGTCCCATAAAAAAGAAGTGGAATTATCGAGTCGGGTAATCGCCCGGCTGGAACCCCAGGTTGTGAAAAAGCCGAACCCGGAATTGGAGGAAGGCAAGGAAGTGGTGGAGCAGGCCGGCAAGGCCGGTTTGCGGGTGCAGGTTTACCGAACCATCAAAGAGCAGGGGAAATCCCTGCCGGCGCAGCTGATTTCAACGGATACTTATAAAGCGGTTAATAAGATTATTCAAGTTGGCACCAATCCGTTGGCCGAAACACCGGCGGAAACCCCGCCGGGGGACGTGCCGACCACACCGACGCCGGGAAAACCAACAAAACCGCCGGCTAAACCAGACACTGATCCAACAGAACCGCCGGATGAAACGGGTACTGATCAAAAACCGTCGGTACCGACGGATAAGCCCGGCTCTGATGATCCGACAGACTCAACGGAACCGCCGGCCAAACCGGTTACTGACCCGATAGATTCGTCGGATAAACCCGGTGATGATTCAAAACCGGCGGACCCGCCGGTAAAACCAGGATCTGCCACGAAGCCAACCCCGGCGGATACCGACCCGGAAACCGATGATGGGAACTAAACCGGGTGAAACGGAATAAGTGCCAAGCAGCCCCGACCCGAGTAAATTCGGGAACCGGGACTAATCCAAACCGTCAGCAGGTACGATTAGTAAATAATCGTTCTTTAATCGGCAATTAACGAAATAAGCAACTAACGGAATCAGTAATTAACGCATTACGCCGAGTAAGGCCACAACTAGCAGAAACAGAATCAAAACATCAACCGTGTTGGGGAAAACCAAGGTTTTTAAAAATGTGATTAAGGTGATTAACAAAAGTAAAAGTTGCAGATTTTTCTGGATAAAGAATATCATTTTATGGTGCATAACTTTCACCTCCCGCCCAAATTTTTAAATCAGATTTAGCAATTTTACAAAATTACACGTTGGAATAATTTTTAAGTTTTTACCGAAACCGGCTTTGCCGGTTTTTTCTTTTGTCCTCCATTCATACACTAGTAACGAATACTATTCACTGAGGAGGGATCCAGGTGTCCAGAAGGAGTAAGAATAAGAACAAACAGCAACCTCCAGCAGTAAATTGGCAGCAGAACAAATTGGATCCGAACTGGTTAAAACCTTGGGATTTAAGCGTGCAGGCTATCTACTGGATTAACCCGGATTGCTGGAAATTAAAAACCGACCGGGGGTTTAAACGTTTAGTCAAAGTTGACTGGTCTGAGGGAAGATTGTTTTTTATCCAGAGTCTGTTCGATCATCTGGGACAATCCGGCTTTAAAACCATCCCCCGGTTTATCCGCACAATGGATGAAGCAGCCTGGGTACGGACCGGCAGCGACAGTGCGGTATATCTGTGTGATTGGGTGGAGGGGAAACCCCTTAAGCTGACCAACCCGGAGGAACTGTACCAAACCACCCAAACGCTAGCTAAACTGCATAGCTGTCTGCGTACTTATGAGGCGCCAGCCGGCGCGGAATGTGGGGATAATCGGGGCCGCTGGCCGGAAATCTGGCGTCAGCAAAGCAAACAGCTCCAGGCTTACCGGCAGTTGGCGGAAAACGCGGCAGATCCAAACCCCTTTGATCAATTTTTCCTGAAAAATTTTACGGAACTGCAGAATCAACTCCTTTTTGCCCGGTCTTTCCTGGAGCACAGTCCCTACTGGGAATTTGTTGAAGTAACGGCGGAGCCGCCTTTTGTTTGTCATAATGCTTTTCGGGAAGCGAATCTATTATTGACCAACAAACAAAAGATTCAGGTCTTTGGCTTTGAAAAGAGCGTCTATGATTTACGGGTTTACGAATTGGGCCGTTTTTTACAACGCGTGCTTATTCAGGTTGATTGGGATCTTGGCGTTGGAATGCGGGTTTTAGACGAATATGAGGAGGTCTGGCCCCTCACCCCGGCCGAACGCCGTATCATGTTGGCTCAACTTTGGTTCCCCTATTTAAGTTGGACTTTTAGTCAGTACTACTACACGGGCGGCAGGGAAATCCCGGCCGACCAGCTGCTGCGGGAGCTTAAGCGCGAACAATCCTGCCAAAATGCCCGGGAGCAGTTTTTAACCTGGGCGCATGGTTGGGCCAATTAAATTAACAAAAGGCAGTTGCGGTTTAATCCATCGTATTATTTAATCCATTGTATTCCGGAAGTTTAAAAGTGGTTACTAAGTAGTGGTAAACTTCTTGTCTCATTTTTTCCGAAGCATTGGCATATCTTTGAAAAGAGAAGCATCTTGCGACTGCGACTGGAGGGTGGTGATTAAGTTTGGAAGCGCCGGTATTAATTAAACCCAACCTAAGGGAATGGCTAAACGATACCATCCTCTGGGAGTATGATTTAATGGCCGATAGAGTGAAAACCTTGCAGGATGGATTTAAAATTGAAACTCGGGCCGGTTCCCGGTTTTTAAGATTAGCCCGGGCGGGCCAGGAAGCCTTGATTTTAGCGGAAGCCTTAACTAAATCTTTGATTCAGCAGGGTTTTAATTGGGTAACTCCAATCATCCACAGCAAATACGGGGATTTGTTTATTGAAACCGAGGATAAGCAGATTTATTATCTTACCCATTGGGTAAAAGGAAAGGAACTGCAGCTGGGCCGGTGGGTGCATTTAGAAGAGGCGGTTGCGATTCTGTCTAATCTGCAGGCGAGGCAGGGCGGATATAAGGGCCAGGCTTTAGTCTCCCGGGATTTTAGCCAAAGCTGGCCCGACTGGTTCAGTGAAAACTTGGTGGAGTTGGAGGAATGTTTGGCTATTGCGGAAGGCCAAGATCAGCCGTCAGAGTTTGATTATTTATTTATGGCCGAAGCCCCTAAAATTATTCAGCAGGCGCAGTTTTCCCTGGAACTGATCATAAAATCACCCTACCCGGACCTCGCCCAGCAGGCCCGAGGCCAGGGAATGATCTGCCATGGGGAATTCATAGGCCGAAACCTGATCCGCAATCGTCGGCAGGAGGTCTTTGTCACCAACTTTGATCTTTGCCGTTTAGACCTACGCATGTATGATCTGGCAACGCTTTTGAAACGGGGACTGCCCCGTTATGGATGGGATTTTGATATCGCCTGCAACCTTTTGAGGCTGTATGAACTAAAAAACCCTTTGTATCCCGGGGAATTAGATATATTGCTAGCCTACTTGAATTTCCCGCATCGTTTTTGCAAGGTGGCCCAGGATTATTATTTGAATATACCGAACCAGTTCTCGGGGGATCCGCAGATTATTCAAGATCTGGAACTGGCTTTGCTTGAGCTTCCGCTGCAACAGGATTTCGTTTGGCAATTTGTACGCCAGTTTGATCTGGACCTGTACTCAGGTATCTCTCCAGAATTTCTCCACAACCTCGAGATAGTTCCTTAACTAACGTCCAGGTGGCTTGCAGTTGGTTAGCAATATAGTTGTAAGCTTCATTTGGATTGAACCGTTGGTTAAAGGAGTAAATATCCAATGAGGCGTAGCTCTGCCTGGCAAAGGTGTGAATCGCTAAATGGGCGTCGTCAATAAGCACCACTCCGCTAATCCGGGCGGAATCTAATTGGGAGAACGCAACCTTGCGAATTTCTGCTCCAGCCAAGATGGCTCCGGCCGCGACAATTTCCTGCAATACGGAAATGTCCTGCAAAATCTCGGGGTTGCATTGATAAAGTTCCGCCATAATCTGACGACCACAGGGATCGGACAATGTCTACTCCTCCTCTTCAATTTACTAATCGTTTTACAACTACTCTATTATACGGAGCGGGCATGTCTTTTGTTAATCAATTAGCAATTAAATCTGGGCGAGGGGTGAATATTTATGGAGGTGCGGGCGCGGATTCGGGTGCCAGAGGAACTGCCGTCCCCGAAAAAAATTAACGCTGTGATTTTAACCCCGGAAATTACCCATATAGAGCGAGGGGCTGCAGTTTGGGAGTTATACGGGGCATTGACCAGTTTCGTTTATTATGATTCAGTTCTTTATGATCAGGCTCATAATGATTCGGTTCTTTATGAATCGTCAAAAACTGTTGAGGCAGAAATGACCGGAGCTGAAGCAGCAGAAACTGCAGCGGCAGAAGCTGAAACAACGGAAGTTGAAGCGGTAGAAACTGCATCGGCAGAAGCGGCAACGGAGGGCTTAGCTGACGATTATTTTTTAGATTTAGCTGAAGCTGTTCCGGAAAAACCGATGGAGGGGTTTGGCGAACCAGCAGCGGTTAATCTCCTAGACTTAGAGATCCTGGATGGGGAAGCCTGGGAAATCTCCCCGGGGGTCCAGTGTTTAAAGCACCAGGTTCCTTTTTATCTGACGCTGGACCCGATTAATCAGGGAGTGGACCAAGAAGATGACCAGCGAGGTGATCGGGGGAATGACCAGGGAGATAACTGGGGAGAAAGCATTGGATTAGAGCAAGTAACAGAGTCGGTAGGGGAATCGGCAACCGTAGACCTGATTCCCGAAGTGGAACAGGTTGAGTGTCAGGTGCTGGGGCCAAGGATCTTGGACCTGCGGGTTGAGATGCGGCTAAAAGCCTCGGTACTGCCGCAAACAGCAGTTAGCGAGAGTGCAGAAGTGCCGCCCACCGGGTTGGCGGATATGCCGGCGGAAGCCGAGGTTGAGTTTGAACCTGTTGAGCATGGATCAATCGATCACGAACCAATTGCCCATGAACCGATTGAGTTTGAAACAATTGAGCATATGGAATTTAGCGACGATCTGCCGGAAGCGTTTTTCCCCGAAGCAATTGAGCCAATAGAAAATGAGTTTGGGCCGGTTTTCGAGGATTTGGCCGCAGTAGCGGCTGAATTAGAAGTTACGGCTTGGTCGGATAGGATTGAGGAGGATCTTGGTTCTCAGGCGGAAATCGAAGAGGAAGCGCTTATTGAAGAAGAGGCGCTAATCGAGGAGGAAGAAAGCCAAGGAGGTCTTAAGGAAAACATGACTGAGATTCAGAAAGCAAACGGACACATAGAAAGCGAACAAAGTCCAGCCGAGCAAGAACAATACCAGCAGGAACAATATCAACACGATCCGTACCAGCAGGGACCGTATCAGCACGAGCAATATCAGCAGGATGAACCCCAGCAAGGGCAATTTGCGGAGCAATATGAAGAAAGTCAATCTACGGAGCAGTATGAAGCTCAAGAACAAGCTGAATACGGAACGGCCCCATACGAGCCGGAACAAGCTGGATCATATATTGGCGAAGCAGGAGAGGAACCCTTTGATCTGCTGGAAGCGGAACAAGACTGGATGGAGGAAGATTTAGCGGAAGAAGATTTAGATTCAAAAGTCTGGGTGGAAGCCGATTTTCCCGAAGCGATCGATTTGGCCATAGTTGAGGATTTGGCTGATTTACAAGAAGAGATGACCGGGGAGTTACCAGTCGAAATAGATGCGACAGAAACGGAGGCTGACTGGGCTTTGGAGGCTGAAGCAGAACCAGAGGCCGGTTTTGATTTGGCAACGGAGGCTGAAATAGAAGCCGAGATGGAAGCCAAGGTTGAGGCCGAAATAGAAGCCGAGCCAGAAGCTGAAACTGAGTTGTTTGGGTCAGATGCTGAGGCAGGAGTCGAAACTGAACTTGAACCGGTCGCTGAGACCGAGTTCTTTGAAGCTGGTGAAACAGCCGGAGATTCCGCGGAAGCCGGACTGTCAGATGATTCTGCGGAAGCGGCAAAAGCTGGTCTTGATGAATTTGCGGAAGCAGATTCTTTAAATCCAGCCTGGGTAGGTATTGGTTATAAGACTGGTTCAATTAATCGCCGGCGCCCCGGCCGGGCCGAGCGGGATGCCCGTTTAGCCCCTAAAAACGGGGAAATGAGCGATAGCGATAAGGATTTAAGCGCTGAGACCGGGGTTCATTTAGGCAGTGGTCTGCCTCGACCGCGTTCGTTGAACCAAAGCCGGTCTGACGGGATGGGGCAGTCGAAGGAAGAATATTATCCAGCGGTCAATTCGCCTATCGGTCTGCCTAAAATAGCAAGCCGTCACTCCGGCAAAAGACAGTCTAATGTTTATCGTTACTACTTGATTCAGCCGGGGGATGACTGGGAAAAAGTCGCCGCTAATTACCAGCTGTCGATAGCCGCAATTAAGGCGGCAAACCCGGCAGCCCCAGGGGATTTAGTGGCTGGTTTAAGGTTGAAAATCCCTGTAGATACTCATCAAAGATAAGTAGTTGATCATCTAGATATTTAGATACTCATTAAAGATAATCAGAGGTAAACATCTTATGCTCTTAAGCGTATAATAAGACGACACAAGAAATTTCTCTAGAATTGTGTGATAATATTTTGAAGCGGAGTTTTGAGCTTACCTTGTTATATTAGAAATTAATTCCCTTTGTCCCCTGAGGGGACAAAGGGAATTAATTTTAGTTTTAAAGTGGTCCTAATGTGCGCTCTAGTATAGGCATTATATATGCTTGAACCTTGTTTATTAGCAACAGTTTTTATCTCCCACGGTTCTAAATTTACGAGTGTGCGGCGGCAGTTCATCAATTGCTTGCGGGGGCAGAGGCAAACTCGCATAGCGTGTAAATCGCCCAGTCATATGTATTAACCCGCTTGCTTGGTCTGAAGTCTGCATTCGGTGTACATGCATTTGGTGTAATGGTTGCGTCAGAGCAAAAGACAATAGTATAATAAGTTGGATCTTATGGAAATTATGAGTGGTTATTTTAAATCAAATTATCATGTTTAAACCTAATATTTAATCTTAATTCAAGTATTTTTGCGGCGCAAGAATACAAAGCTGAATGTTTGGAGAAGAAATGAAAAAGAAAGTATTTCTGGTGGGGTTAATCGGTCTGCTTAGTTTAATGGTCGGCTTGCGCGTACTTTTGCTGCCAGTAGGTCCCAACCCGGAACCAGAGAATAAACCGTTTAAGATTGCCCCTAGTACCCCCGCAAAGCAAATTGCGGCCCAACTGAAGCAGGAGGGGCTGATCCGAAATGAAACCGCGTTTCTTATTTATTTGCGCTTCAGTGGCCATGCTCGGCAGTTAAAGGCTGGAGATTATTATTTATCGAATCAGATGAGTGGGCCGGAGCTTGTGGAAAGGTTTTACCTGGGAGAAGAATCTCCGTTATATACCAGGGTGACGATTCCGGAAGGCTATACGCTGCGGCAGATTGAAGCAACGCTGGCGGAGAAGGGATTAGTGGATCGGGAAGCGTTTAGGGCGGTTTTGGAAAATGGCGAGTTTGATTACGACTTTTTAGTCGGCTTGCCGGAAGGAAAAAACCGCTTGGAAGGGTTTTTATTTCCGGCAACTTACGATATAAAGCAAGGCATGACGGAAACCGAGTGCGTTGACCTGATGCTCCGGTCTTTTGCCCAGAATGTGACTTCCGAGATGCGCCAACAGGCGGCAGACCAGGGACTCAGTCTGTTGGAACTGATTACTCTGGCTTCCATTGTGGAACGGGAGGCTCGTTTGGCAGAGGAAAGACCGATTATTGCCGGCGTGCTTTTTAACCGGCTGAAGATCAAGATGCTGCTGCAGGTGGATGCCACGGTACAGTATGCGCTCGGTCAGCACCAAGAAAAAATATACTATCAGCATTTAGAATTTGATTCGCCCTACAATACCTATATTTATCCGGGACTGCCGCCCGGCCCGATTGCCAGTCCCGGTTTAAGTTCGATTAACGCGGTACTAAACCCGGGCCAGCATAATTACTATTATTACGTGGCCAAGCGTGACGGATCGCATGAATTCACGAAAACCTTACAGGAGCATAACCAGGCTAAAAAACGGAATCAGCAATGAGGAACAGTGGCGGTTGACAACGATGAATGATGACTGTAGATGATGATGACTGTAAAAATGATGGTGATGGATGATGATGGTGATGAATGATGAGGACAGTGTTGAATGATGGTGATGAATGATGACGGATTCATATACAGATTTATATACGGAAAATGTTGAAAAACCAGCACCCGGAAGTTCAGGTTTGGCTAAACCGGAACTTTTAGCGCCGGCCGGCGACCTAGAGAAGCTGCGGATGGCGATTTTATACGGAGCGGATGCCGTTTACCTGGGAGGGAGGGACTTTAGCCTGCGCGCCGGGGCTGGTAATTTCAGTTTGCCGGAGATGGCGGAAGGCATCAGTTTTGCCCATGCCCGGGGCGCCCGGGTCTTGGCGGCTGTCAATATTTTTGCCCACAATCAG
This sequence comes from uncultured Syntrophomonadaceae bacterium, assembly GCA_964464665.1. Taxonomy (GTDB): domain Bacteria; phylum Bacillota; class Ch66; order Ch66; family Ch109; genus CAYXHK01. Next base: position 6,202 of record CAYXHK010000030.1, on the reverse strand, counting down.
GACTTGGAAAAACTGCCGGCGTATCTGGGGCAGTTAAAGGAGCTTAACGTAGACGGCTTGATCGTAGCCGACCCGGGAGTTATCAGGCTGGCCCGGCAATTGGTGCCGCAAATGCCGCTGCACCTGAGTACCCAGGCCAATAACGTAAACTGGGCAAGTCTGCAGTTTTGGGCGAAGCAGGGGATTAAGCGGGTAGTTTTAGGCCGCGAGTTGACACTGTCCGAAATTCGGCAGATCCGGGAAAAGGTGCAGCTCGAGTTGGAGGTTTTTATTCACGGGGCCATGTGCCTTTCTTATTCGGGTCGCTGTTACTTGAGCCGATATTTTAACGATCGCGATGCCAATCAAGGAGATTGTTCGCAGCCCTGTCGGTGGCGATACCGACTGCAGGAGGAGAAAAGACCCGGCCAATACCTGCCCGTGGAACAAGATGAACATGGCACTTACTTATTGAGTTCCAAGGATTTGTGCCTGTTGCCTTATTTGCCGGATTTAGTTCAGGCCGGACTGAATTCTTTTAAGATTGAAGGCCGCATGAAAAGCATTCACTACGTGGCTACCGTGGTACGGGCTTACCGTTTGGCTTTGGATGCGTACTGGACCGACCCGCTTAATTACCGCTTAGATCCGGCCTTGCTGGCGGAATTAGACAAGGTCAGCCATCGGAAATACACCACCGCTTTTTTGGGGGACGGAGAGGAAGCGCGGTTAAAAGCAGATGAAACCATAACCTTGGAAAAAGGCTATTCCCGGGCTTATGATTTTGTCGGCTTGGTTAAAGCTTACGCCGCGGACTCCCAGATGGCCGTGGTTGAACAAAGGGATCCATTTCGGGTTGGTGATGAGCTAGAAATCATCGGCCCCCATACTCCTCCATTTGCGCAACAGGTGAAGGCTCTTTGGAATGAGCAGGGCGAAAGGATCGAGGTGGCCCGTCACCCGCAGGAGCAAGTTGCTTTTATGCTTGATCAGCCGGCAGAACCCTGGTCCTTGGTGCGGCGCTGCCGCCAGGATGGTTAGCATAAGGAAATGTTGGTGCGGCGGGCTACCATTAGGAAAGTATTGCATATTGGCTTTTCGTGCGGCACTGCCGACAGGATGGGTAATTGTACAGTATACTGGTGCATGGTACAGGTGCTGATGCCGCGCTGCTACAAGGAGCTGCCAAGAGGTTATCATCCTGTTTTTTTGGTGCGGCGCTGCCGCCAGGATGGTTAGCCGGCCGAGTTGTTTTAAGCAAGAGGTGTTGAGGCATGGTTCGATTATTGCCCCCGGAACAGGCGGAGGGGTTTCAACTGGTTCTGAAAGTAAACCCATCAGACATTGATTTTTTAACCCGGATAATCGAGGCAATGGATGGCATGGGAATGGTCAGCACCGTAAACCCGGCGCTAGGTTTAGTCGTGGTCTGGACTACCCCGGATACGCAAAGCGAGATTTTAACGGTTCTTGATGCTTTTCCCCGGCCGGTTGAGATTCTGAATCGGCCGCCGGATACATCGCAAAGTTAGCTGAGCGCAGGCACTGAATGATATTCTCACTTTTATTATAGGAAAGCTCTCGCATCGTCAATTGTTTTCAGGTCAAATATGGCTTCGGCTAATTGTTCTAATTTTTCTCCGGGTAATTTGTTAATACGGTTTTCCATATCTACAGGGATTTCGCTCAACCTCTTTCTCAATTGTTTTAATAATATTTCAGTTTGCCCTTCGATTCTACCTTTCTCCTCCCAAGATGTGGTCAATTCTATCATTTTCATGACCTCCTTTTCATCCATTTTTCCCATCTTACCATACAACTATATGGGATCATTAACTGAATATCCCAAAAGGGCACAACTTAAATTTAAACCCCGAAAAAAAGAGAGCGGACCAGTTGCTCTTGCAGCAATCTTGTCCGCTCGTTTGTTTCATTTGCCTAAAGTGAAACATAATTTTTCCAGGATTATTTTTTAGGAATGGGCTTATTAACAGGCCGTTACGATCGGTTTGGGTAAATCTAGCTTATTCCCGGCCATAAGCCTTGGGTAAGCGGCCGTTCGTTACCGATTCCGCGCGCAGTTGTCGGCCCACTATCCGTTCAGTCATAGCGCCCAGATCTAACAGCTTATCAACGTCGATTCCGGTTTCAATGCCCATCCCATCCAGCATCACCACCAGGTCTTCTGTACAGACCAGGCCGGTCCGGCTGGGGTCTGAATAATAGTATTTACCGGTGCCGGAAACGGGTACGCCGTCAATAAAGTTGGCGGGCTGTCCGCCGATTCCGCCTAAGGTACTGTCATAGCAGGCAATCCCAGCTTGCATGGCGGCTAAAACATTAGCGAGTCCCCAGCCGCGGGTTACGTGAAAATGGGCAATGTGTCTTTCGGGATTTGGGTCGCGATCCATTACCTTCGCAAAGTACTCGTATGATTTATCCGGGCTGGCCTGGCCGTCGTGGTCAGCATGACAGACATCGTCCACACCCATTTTCAGGAGCCGTTCAGTAAAATCTACCGCCCAGTCCATCGGGACCGGGCCTACAATCGGGCAACCCCAGATGGTGCTGATGGTTACGGAAAATTTGATTTGGGCATCCCGGGACATTTGCATCCATTTTTCAATGTTGGTCCAAAACTCGGCAATCGGTTTGCCGGCATTGACCAGATTATGCGCTTCGCTGGTGGAGATGGTTACGGAAATCCGGTCTGGGCCGTAGCCGGCTTCTTTGTCTTTGATTGCATCCTTGACCGCTCGTTCAGTCATCGTGACCACGGTGTATTCCACTCCAGGAATGCGTTTAACCTTTTGCATCAATTCGTGGGCATCCTTAAACTGCGGCATTCGTTTTGGGTTCCCAAAATTTGATACTTCAATCTTCTTAAAACCGGCACCTACCAGGGCATCAAGGACATACATTTTGGCATCTGTAGGAACAAATTTTTCCTCGTGCTGGAAACCATCGCGGGCAGTAACGTCGCAAACATGAACAAATTTAGGTAGAGTGGCAAAAGGATTCATTAAAAAATAATCGCTCCTTTCAGGCATGGTAATAAATCGGACAGGATTCATCGGTGATCACCGGTGTTCGCCGATGCCCGCCGGTGCTAATATGTTCTACAAATCACCGCCATTTTCCTGCTATCAACCCAGCCTGGGAGCGGTTTAAAAGGCGAATAATTTAATAAAAACAAAATATTAGCAAATATTAGTTGTTCCTTGTCAGTCTGGAGTTTAAAATTTTATTTGCGGCGCTGCAATTCTAGTGCAAAAGAAAAAGCCCTAAAAGGGCATTTTCTAGGCAATAACTTAATATATTTGCTTTTATGACTGCTTCTTAAACTTAGGTTTATCCGGGACATTGAGCTGGGTTTTTAAGGCATCCTGGAGAACCTTGGATAAACTAATTCCCGCATCAGTAGCTTTTATGTCTAACCATCCTGGGATACTAACTGTGCGGCGCACTGCACGATTATCGCGTATTTCAGCGCGGATCAGATTCACAAATTGATTTTTCAAGATTATGATTGACTTCGTGTCGCTTGGGTTCGGAATTGTTTCTTTCTCTGCAAGTAAATATTCGATCCATTGCGACAAAGCTTTTTCTGCCATATCAATCGCATTGCTCAGAGATTTACCTTCACTAATGCAACCCGGCAAATCAGGAAATGTGATTGTGTAACTGTTATCATTGTTTTTTTCAAAAATAGCAGGAAAAACATAATCCACTGTTTATACCTCCTTCGCATTTTATTATATTAAATAGCTCAGGGTTACGGGGTTTATTTCAACCCCGCGTCCTTTAGGATCTGTCTGGCTGTATTTTCGTTAATTTCGCTGTGCCTTGGGACTTGCACGGCTCTCTTATTTGGAGCTTTGTAGATGGTATGGTCTCCATCATCCCTTGTTTTATTAAAGCCGTTGGCCTCAAGTTTTTTTATCAAGTCCCGTCGTTTCAATACTATGTACCTCCTTTCTATGAATTAATTAATTATATTACGTAAATTACGTAAATTCAATAGATAAAAAATGTAGTTCAATTAAAAGGCTATGACGACTATCAGGTTTCTAATTGGGGACACACAACATTTGTGGTTAATCTTTATCTATCTCCAAATTGTAAAAAAGCACCCGCGAGGGGTGCTTCGGCCTGTCGACAAAGTCACTGTCGGCATTATCTCACGCTACTATTTGCATGCATGAATCTGAAGAAGCTGGCAATGTGGAAGAAAACAGGGGGGATGTTGCCACCCATTAGCCCCTTTTCCAGGGAGTTTATTGGATATTTGCTTAAAAACAAAACCCCTTTCAATGTCTTAAGACGGTGAAAGGTTTTTTTGTCTACAGTCTGAGCTTAGCCGATTATAATTAATCGGACTAAGCCGTTGTAAACATACATTATTGCTTTATTAAAGATTACACCAAACATACCGATTACACCGACTATATACATATAAATATAAGAGGTGGTTATCAGAAACATATCCGCCAAAGGACAATTTATAAATCGTTTTTATGCCCATCCCATGACCGAGCCTCTAAGGTCATTTCCCGCAGCAGCTTACTTACCGCTCTTTTTTCAATCCGGCTTACATAACTTCGGGAGATGCCTAACAGTTTGGCGATTTCCCGCTGAGTTTTCCTAAAGCCGCTGTAAAGACCAAAGCGTAATTCCAGGACGTGCCGCTCCCTCTTTGACAAGCGCTTTACTTTTTCCCTTAAGCGTTCTTCTTCCAAGCCGATCTCAACCGTTTCCAGGACAATGTCCGGGTCGGTACCCAGAATATCGAGGAGGGTGATTTCATTGCCTTCCTTATCCATACCGATCGGATCGTATAGGGAAACCTCCCCTTTGGAACGGCGCAATACCCTAAGGTGCATCAGAATCTCGTTCTCGATGCAGCGAGCAGAGTAAGTTGCCAGCTTAACGTTTTTCTCTGGGTTATAAGTGTTAATCGCCTTGATTAAACCAATTGTGCCGATCGAGATTAGATCATTGGGGTCTTCGCCGGTGCCGTCGAATTTTTTTAAGATGTGCGCCACAAGCCTTAAGTTATGTTCAATCAGTAAGTTCCTGGCTTCTTCGTCTCCGGCGTGGAAACGCTGCAGGTATAAGGCTTCCTGACTTTCTGAAAGCGGCTGCGGAAAGGTTTGATTCGTGATATAGCCGATTAATAACAATAAACCAGGAAGCCACACGGACATACTCGTAACCGCGATTTCCAGGTTCACGCATAATCCCCCTTTAAAACCAAAGCTGTTCTACATAATATGGGGATTATGGTTAACTAGTGCCTGTCTTGATTTTTGAAACTACTGGAAACTGTCCGGCTGCTTTTTAATGATGCCCCTGCGTCCTGCTTAAACTTTTCTTCAACCTCTCCAGACCTTAAACTTCAGACTGGCATTAAGGTTACACTTGTTTTGGACGAAACAGAAAACAGAACAGCATAGGGATAGGACAGGAATTAGGAGGACCAAAAAAGTGAAGGAGCCTAACCTTTGTTCTGATGATATAATTGAGGCAGGAGGGCTGTAGTTTCGAGGCAATCAAGCGGGCAGACATTGTTGCAAACGACATTCAATGATGCGCTAGATGTTTTAATCCATACGAAACGAATTGCGGCTACTCTCAGAGCCTAATTACTTAGAAGATTATAAACGGTTTTTCAAATAAAAAATGAGATGGGAGATGTATTTATGATGATTAAAAGTTTAATGGATATTGTGGAGACTGCATCCAAAAAGGAGGGAATTGTTAAATAATATAAAGCAGTTACCCTCCAAGATATAACCCATATTAATTTTGGAGGATAAAATAATGACTTTAAATAATTTGACTAGTTTGCAAAAATATGGACTCGACGACTACTTGGCAAACGAATCGGCAGCATACGTGAACCTGTTTATAGCCCGGGTTACAGAGCAGCACCGTGAGCAATACAAAGTGATCACGGAACACGGCGAGTTGAGCGCTGCCGTTTCAGGGAAACTCGCCTATTACGCGGATGGCAAAGCCAACTTTCCGGCGGTTGGGGACTGGGTGATGATCGACCGCCTGGAAGACAGCGGCGGGAACGCAGTCATACACCATATATTAAGCCGCAAAAGCATATTTACCCGCAAAGCTGCCGGCACGGCGTATGAGGAACAGATCGTCGCTGCCAATATCGATACCGTCTTTATTTGTATGTCGCTCAATGCCGACTTCAATCTCCGGC
>CAYXHK010000029.1:0-15075 GCA_964464665.1 uncultured Syntrophomonadaceae bacterium | reverse complement strand
AACACCGCTTCGCACATAGTAGCAATCCCCATGGCGCCCAAAATCAAGAAGACCGCTTTAACCCCCAGAGCAAAGAAAATGTTTTGATAAACTATCCGCCGGGTTTTACGGGCGATTTTAATCGCCGCAGCCAGTTTGGAGGGTTCATCATTCATAATAACGATATCCGCCGCTTCAATCGCGGCATCCGAACCCAAACCACCCATAGCGATACCGATATCGGCGCGGGCCAAAACCGGGGCATCATTGATGCCATCACCGACGTAGACGATCTTTCCTTTAGGGGACTTTTTCCGTTCCATTAACCATTCCAGTTTCTCCACTTTATCGGTTGGCAGCAGTTCAGCATAAACCGTATCAAAACCTAGCTGTTGTCCCAGTTTAGCGCCAATCCGCTTTAAATCGCCGGTCAGCATGACTATATTCTTTATGCCGAGCGATTTCAATTCTTTAATGGCCAAGGCAGCGTCGGCTTTCACCTCATCAGAGATGACAAGGTGACCGGCGTATTTTTGGTCTACGGCCACATGGACTACGGTACCTAAAGTTTCCGCTTCGTTATACTGGCACTCAATATTTCCGCTGGCCATCAACCGGGCATTGCCGACCCAGACTTCCTGGCCGTTTAGCCGGACCTGCACCCCTTGTCCGGCGATTTCCGTGTAATTTTCCAGACGTTTTAAATCAATCAGGTTACGGTAAGCATTGATTATGGACAGGGCAATCGGGTGACTGGAATGACTTTCCGCATAAGCGGCATACTCTAAAAGTTCCGCTTCGGTAAAACCGTTTTGGGGGTGTATCCCGGTAACTTCAAAGACGCCTTTAGTCAGGGTGCCGGTCTTATCAAAAACCACTGCTTCCACTTGGTTTAAAGCCTCCAGGTAGTTGCTGCCTTTAATCAGGATTCCCCGTTTGGAAGCTCCGCCCAAACCGCCGAAGAATCCCAGCGGTATGGAGATTACCAGCGCGCAAGGGCAAGATACAACTAAGAATACCAGAGCGCGGTAGGTCCAATCCGCAAAGACCGCCCCTTCTATTAACAAAGGGGGAAGCAGCGCCAGAGTCAGGGCGCAAAGCACCACGGCCGGGGTATAATACCGGGCAAACTTAGTAATAAAATTTTCCGCAGATGCTTTGCGGTGACGGGCATTCTGCACCAGATCCAGGATTTTCGAGACCGTAGATTCACCAAAAGGCTTAGTTACTTCAACGGTTAAAACCCCGCTTTGGTTGATAAACCCGCTTAAAATCTCGCTCCCCGGTTTCAGTTCCCGCGGCCGGGATTCACCGGTTAAGGCTGAGGTGTCTACCCAGGATTGGCCGGTACGCACCTGGCCATCCAGGGGGACTTTCTCACCTGGTTTTATCACGATCAGATCGCCTATGTTCACCTTTTCCGGGGATACTTTTATAAGCTCACTGCCGACTTGCCGGTTGGCATAGTCCGGTTTTATATCCATCAAGGCCGCAATTGATTTGCGCGAACGATCTATTGCCCGATCCTGGAACATCTCCCCGACCAGGTAGAATAACATCACCGCCACGCCTTCGGGATACTCGCCGATTAAGAAAGCCCCGATGGTAGCAACACTCATCAGGAAGTGTTCACTAAAAACCTGACCGCGGACGATGTCCTTAAGGGCACGAAAAACCACCCCGCCGCCCACGATCGCGTAGCTGACCAGGTACAGCGTCAATTCCAGCCACTGCGGCAGACTTAAAACTAAAGCAGCGGCAAATAAGGCTCCCCCCAGGATCAGCCGACCCAACTGGACTTGATCGTGACGTACGAAATCAGCAGTGTCAGCATTAATATTAGCATTAGCATCAGAGTCAGCGTCAGCATCCATTTTTACCAGAACATCCGGCTCTATCTTTTTTACAATGCCTTCTATTTTGGCCATCAGCCGCGTTAGATTAGCTTTTAAATCCGTTTGGAGGTAAAGCTTTTGGTGAACAAAATCTATTGCGGCGGATTCGACTCCGGCCAGTTTATTGATCTCCGTTTCCATCGTAGCGGCACAACTTGCGCATCCCAGTCCTTCCAGCCTAATAATGCTTTTATAGCCTTTTTCCCGTTGACCGGCTGCTGCTTCAGCCGTCTGGCCGGTCCGACTCAACTCTCCATTGCCATCGAGGAGGATCATTTGTACTCCATCATTGACCGATTTAGCTTTAGCTTTGGCGGCAGCGGCAGCAATTGCTTCAGTGTTTTGCTCCTTCTTACACATTCGTTGCTCCTCCATCATCTGTTAGCTTTCCTCAGAAATGTGGATCAATCCAAGTTCAAAAATCTGCTTTACGTGTTCGTCTTCTAAGGAATAGAAAACGATCTTCCCTTGGCGGCGGTTTTTAACCAGCTTGGCTTGTTTCAGCACCCTTAATTGATGGGAAATCGCTGATTGCGTCATGTTCAATAAAAAAGCGATATCGCAAACACACATTTCCGCTGCGTCTAAGGCCCAGAGGATCTTAACCCGCGTTGGATCACCCAGGATTTTATACAATCCCGCCAATTCGGAGAAGGTTTCCTTGGGAGGCAGATCCTTTTTTACGCGCGCTACAACGTCATGATGAATTACGTCACAGTCGCATTTATCCAGGTAATCAACTTTTTTCACTGTCTGTTCACCAGCCTTGCTAAAAGATTAAATTTACGGATGATCCAAAATGCCAGGATAAAAAAAATTGAAAATACTCAGGAATAAAATTAAGAAACCCGGCTAAAAAATAACGGGTCATATGAACACTTGAATAATTATTCATATATCTCAAAAAAATTTTAACCTTGTTTATTAAACCTGTCAATCATTATTTTTCTAGTTTAAGTTTGCTTTATGTTTGCTGTGAATTGGTTATAAGTTTTGCTTTATTCACCGGGTCATATGAATGAATATTCAAATGTGTCCCCTGAGGGGACACAAAATTTTTTACGAATTTCTACAATTTATTTTAAACTTCGAGCTGGCATTTCCGGAAAAATTATCTGCTTTTAAATATATCCGCCATGCCTATCCCATTATCACAGATGCCCAAAATTAAGTCCTAATCCCTGCACTAGCTCGCTGCAGGAAGCCACTTCGCGATTTCGGGCAATAGAGGCCGCAATCTGAGCGCAGACTTGGGCATCTTCTAAAGCATGGTGATGCTGAAAGGTTATCCCCAGCAGTTCGGCAACCGAAGTTAATCTATAACTAGGCTGGTAAGGCCAATGTCTTCTGGCCATCCTCATTGTGCAGGAATAACGCAATGGGGGATAGTTGATCCCATACCGGTCAAGGGTATAACGCAGCACACTCATATCAAAGCTGGCGTTATGCGCTATGAGAATGCGGTTCTCGAAATAATGCTTTATTTCTATCCAAAGCTCATAAAAATTGGGTTTATCCAGAACGTCTTGTGGTCTGATTCCGTGAATGCTGATATTAAAAGGGCTAAAGTACATATCCGGTGGACGGATTAGGTGATAACACGTTTCTACGATTTCTGAATTCCGCACAACAACGATGCCTATAGCACAGGCACTGTCTCTTCTGCCGTTTGCCGTTTCAAAATCAATGGCCGTAAACTCCATAATTAGCCCATCCTTTATAAGATTAAACCGATATAAGATTAGACCGAGCTAGAACTTTTTCAGTGATTAATTCGTTGTTTTACACTATATTCCTGCCTATCTTGCCAATATCTGCAATTTATTCTCCAGAAAATAAAGACTAAAGGCTTCCGAACTATCGAAAGTCTTAGTCTATATTTTCTGAATTTGATTTATTTGAGGTTTTAGACAGGGAGTTTTATCAAAAGCCCGACGCCTTTTTGAATGTATCCCCCTTAAAAATTATTACTCATTATCATTACTAAAATATATCAGCAGACAAATACCTCTCCCCAGAGTCAGGCAGCAGGACTACAATGTTTTTGCCTTTATTTTCTGATTTTTTGGCTAATTGGACAGCCGCAAATACGGCTGCTCCCGATGATATCCCTACTAATAAGCCTTCGGTTTTAGCCAGAAGTCTGACTGTTTCAAAAGCTTCTTCGTTCTTTACTTTAATAATCTCATCAATAATGCTATTATTTAAAACCCTTGGAACGAATCCCGCGCCAATTCCCTGCAATCCATGGGGGCCAGGTGCTCCACCAGACAGTATGGGGGAACTAAAAGGTTCTACCGCGACAATCTGTACCGCCGGATTTCGCGTTTTTAAAACTTCCCCCACCCCGGTTATGGTACCGCCAGTACCCACGCCGCCAACATAAATATCTACCAGTCCGTCCGTATCCCGCCAGATTTCCTCCGCGGTAGTTGCGCGGTGAATGGCCGGGTTAGAAGGATTCATAAATTGTTGCGGCATAAATGAATTGGGGGTCTGGGCAACCAGTTCTTCAGCGGTTTGGATAGCACCAGCCATACCTCCTGCACCCGGGGTCAGCACCAGTTCCGCTCCCAAAGCGCTCAATAATTTCCGGCGTTCGGTACTCATAGTCTCTGGCATGGTGAGAATAAGTCGGTAACCTTTGGCTGCAGCGACAAAAGCAAGACCAATTCCCGTGTTTCCGCTGGTAGGTTCAATGATTACTGTATCTTGGTTGATCATTCCTTTATCTTCAGCGTCTTTAATCATCGCGTAGCCGATGCGGTCTTTTACGCTTCCAGCCGGATTGAAATACTCCAGCTTTGCAATTATCTTCGCATTCAGTTGATTGATCCGGCTGTAATTTGACAGCTCTAACAGTGGGGTGTTCCCAATAAGGTCAGTAAGACTCTTTGAGATTTTAGACATTAGAATCTCTCCCCTATTATTATAAAGTATTCCTATATTATCCACCGTAAAATTTATTTACCCCATTAATTAAACTATCCTCTTTTTTCTTGGTCCGTCGGGTTCAGGAATGCTGTCTATCTCAGTATTTCTACAGAACACTTTCAAGAACTTCTCCAGTTTTTTCTTTTCGGTTCGGTTTTTCTTGATATCCCTGGCTGCTTTAATTACTTGAGCAGCGTTTATATCATAGACATAGCGAAAAAGGCCCGTGCCCCAAGCACACCTATCTGGGTTATTGGTATTGGAGTAATAATCCCAAAAATATATTTCTTCATCGGGAGCTAAATGTATCTTGTAATCATCAAATGCGATTACACTAGTTGCCTCACCGGGTTCCGCCAAGATTTCGCCTATCATAAATAACCCCACTACTCTTCTGTCAATTTCACTATCTCCAGGAAATAAGGTTGTCAAGATAGCTACTTTACCTTCCTGTGCCCCCTTTATTATTCTAGGCATCTGACCCTTTGCTCCGTAATGTGTCCATCCAGCATTAAATCTCCAGTCTATAAGCATCCGACTTTCATAACATGGATCGTCTGGTTGATAATAAGGATTAAAGTTTTGATCATAATAAGATTTACATTCACAGCCTTCGTTAGAACACCAGGACCGGTTGTTATTAATATTCCAGGTTATTGTGTCGTCTGTACAGACCCCTCTAAAACCAATATATTTCTTGTTAGCGCCTCCATCATTGAAGGTACATTAAAAAGCCACATTTTTCTTCATTTTATAGCCCTCCATATCACTTAAACTATAGGAATACTAATCTTTAAACCAATGGAAATATCATTGGGGTTTTCTATGATCTTGCAATTTGCATTTAAGAATTCGACCCATCTGTTTCCATTAGATAAGGCAATACTAGCTGATAGAAATTCAATTGCTTCTGTTTCATTACCACTAACTACTGATTCCTTCGCTTTTTCAAAATAGGTGTTTGGCTTTAATAGTTAGGATCATGCTGCTTAAAATTATGCTTCTACTATTTATGGCTTTTTCCTGCATAATTAACAAATTTTTCTTAAGATTCATACTCCTTAGAACGTTTCACTATAACTTAAGCGTCCAAAATAAAAAGAGCCTTCGAAGTACTCAAAGGTCTCGAATTACTCGAAGGTTCTTATAATCCATTTTCAATGACGGTCAACGGGATCATCCTGATACTGTACCGGCAGGCGGCTTATTTCAAGCTTTCTTTTTATCCTCTGCAATATATTGATTGCGGCAGTGCCAAAGAATAGGTAAAAAAGAACATTGCCCGCTCCGTGCATGGTGTCAAACCAGAAGCTCGCGGCGTAAGTGACCAGAAAAGATTGACAGCTTAAAGGGGAAATGAACGCGATCCAGGTCCAAATGTTCATAATACAACCAAAAAGGTAGCCCCAGGCGAAATGGAAAACAACCATCGGCCCTTTACGGGCAGCCGGAAAGAGTTTGCCAAAATAGCCGGCGCTGACCCCGGCCAAGCCCCAGGCAAACATCTGCCAGGGTGTCCACGGGCCCTGCCCGAGAAAAAAATTTGAGGCCAGAGCGGCAGTAGCGCCGACCATGAACCCGGTTCTGGCGCCAAAGACATAGCCCGCAATGATCACCAGGAAGGTTACCGGTTGGACGCTCGGTACTGCTACCAGCGAAATCCTCCCCAAACCGGCAATCGCCGCCAGTACGGCGATGACCGCAATTTCTCTGGTTGTGGCCGGACCAGCTTCAAAACCCCAGTATAAAAAAAGAATAGTTAAACAGATTATGACGACGGCCAGCAATCCCCAGTTCCCTTGCACCGGGCTCGCCGGGTACAGAGAAGTGGCCAGTAATCCGGCTACAGCCAGAAGAAAAAGAGGCAACCGCCATTGTGCTGCAATCCCAGACAAGTCTACGCCTCCTTCAGATTTAACTTATTTTAACTTATATTAAAAACTAATATTAAAAACTAATATTAAAATAGGAAGCTTGATACAAAGTGCAGTGCGTTAATTTGTTTGTTTCAGCGCGGTCTTGAAGATGTTTGCCTTATTACCAAACCATGGAGTAAGGTTTTCGGATCCGCAAAGGTGCCTGCCGAACACGGAGCAGGCGGTCCTGCCAGCAATATGCTAAATTCTTTTCAAAACCGCAAATGTGCTTAGAAACAAACTCAAGGAGTGAATTAAAACCGAGCTCGACAGTTTTCAAAACCGCAAATGTGCTTAGCGAGGCTTAAACCCTTTTAACCCCGGTCTGCCTGCGCCTGGCGTAATTTGCTAAGTCCCTCCCGGAAAGTAAGCACACTGTCATCAATCTGCCGAAACAGCCGGCTGATTTGCGGCGCGTAAAACATGGAACCGCCCAGCATCTGATGCTTTGGGCCGTCAGCAGCGAGCCGGCCGTCAAAAAGTAAAACAGTCCGGCTGGCGTATTCCGCCGCAAACTCCACATCATGGGTGACTACCAGTACGGTGGTCCCTTCCCCGGCTATTCCCTGCAGCAGCTTGCCCAACCGTTCCTTTAGCGCGTAGTCAAGACCCCTGGTGGGCTCGTCAAGCACTAACAGCTTTGGTCCGGCTACCATTACTGAGGCCAGGGCTACCCGCTGTCTTTCGCCGCTGCTCAGATCCCGCGGGTTGATCGCCCGGAAGCTCTCGAGTGCCAGCTTCTCCAGGGTCCGGTCGATGCTGCCGCTGCCTGGCAGCCCCAGGTTGGTCAGAGTGAATTGCAGCTCATCAGCCACGGTAGGTTGAAAGAGGTAATCGTTGGGATTTTGGGACAGGTAGCCCACAGAGCAGGCCAACGCCTGAGGGTTGGTCCGTCGCGTATCCTGGCCCAAAACGAGCACCCGGCCGCGATCGGGTTTGAGCAGCCCCACCAGGTGCTTCAGCAGAGTTGTTTTGCCGGCGGCGTTTTCTCCCATCAGCGCCACAAACTCTCCGCTGTTTACTTTCAGATTAACACCGTGCAATACTTCACCGCTTTCAGGGTAAGAAAACCAAAGATTTTCCACCTCAATAACCGGAACCGGGGCGGTCGGGGCTGCCGCTGTTGCCGGCCGCTCCGGCTTCACGTTTTCAAAGGGGGATTCAGTTTTAGTTTTGGCGGCACGGGAAAATATTTTTTTTGTCAGCTGCCGCCCCTCCTTAACGGTCAGGGACACTGAGGGTAAGCCGGCCCGGGCAAAAAGGGCTGCCACCGGGGGTATAAAAGGCAAGCCCCTGGCGCTCTGCCAGGCCGCAGCCGATGCCGGCGCCGCGTCTTTTACGATTGCGCCGTTTTCCATGACGATTACCCGGTCAGCCAGGTGAAAACATCGTTCCAGGCGCTGTTCCACCAGGATAATCGTAAAGTTCATTTCCTCGTTCAAACGCTTAATTAAATTAAATAATTCCTCGGCAGCGGCGGGATCAAGCTGAGAGGTGGGTTCATCCAGGATCAAAACGCCAGGCTGCATGGCCAGAACAGAAGCCAGAGCTAATTTTTGTTTTTGTCCGCCGGACAGATTGGCAGTAAATTCGGTTTTAAGAGCGGTTAGGTTGAGAAAGCTCGCCACTTCAGCTACCCGGCGAAACATCTCCGATGGAGGCAGGCCGAGGTTTTCCAGACCGAAAGCCATTTCGGCCTCCACGCTGGTCATGACTAATTGTTTTTCCGGGTCCTGAAAGACCATGCCTACGGTGCTGGTAATCTGGCGTCGGTCCAAAGTCCGTATGTCCTGCTCCTTAAGCAGCACTTGACCACCGATCCGACCGCCGTAGAAATCAGGAATCAGGCCGGTAAGCGCCCGGGCCAGGGAGGATTTGCCGGAACCGGAACCTCCCACTACCAACACAAATTCGCCCTCCTCTACGGTCAGGTCGATATTTTGCAGCGCCGGCCGGGTTGTTTCCGGATAGTAGTAGGTTAGATTTTTGATTTTAAGTAACGGCAATGGTTCCACCCCCAACTGAGTAAAGCAGGCAAACTAAGTAAGAGCAATAATAAGATCAGGGCCGGCAGGGTTATTTTACTGCCGTAAAGGACGCTCAAGGCCGGAAAATAAACGTAGCTCCCGGCACCGCTGAACAGGCAGTAAAAAGAGATGACTACGGCTAATAAACAACCGGCCAGGCAGATACCATCCCGCGGTCTAAACTGGTCATGCCGGTAGCGGGTGCGGGGGCCGCTGCCAAAACCCCGGGCGTGCATCGCCTCAGCCACCTGCAGAGAATCTTCCAAAGAAGTCACCAACAAGATGTTCAGCCGGTAGGTGCTTTTTTTAAGGCGTTGGGCAAAGGTGCCCTGGTTAAAGTCGACGCCGCGCAACTGCTGGGCCTCACTGATCCGGCGCATGGCCAGGCCCAGCACCGGGAGCAGCCGGGTGGTCAGGGAAAGAACCAGGGCAGATTTCTGAGCCAGCACGGACAGCATACTGAAGAAACGATCCGGATGGATTATCAGGTTAAATAAGCAGAAAACGCTGATGAGCGCCAAGAGACGTATCCCCATGGCCGCACCATAAGCAACCGCTTCCATAGTCACCACAAGCTGGCCTAGCAGTGGTAGGTCCGGTCCAGACCAGAGTACGGTGGAACCGTTGTGATTGACCAGGGGGTTGATCAGCATGACCAGGAGCACCAGCCAGAGCGCTGCTTTTAAGTAACCCTCCCAGGCGGCCAGACCGCTGGCTGCCCAGATGGCAAGCAAAGTGGCCAGCAATGTGCCTAAGAGGTAAAAAGGATGGTCAAACATCAGGGCGGTCCACAAAAGTACTGTTATGTAGAAAAGGGATACAACCGGGTGCAGGCTCTGCATAAATGTGCCCTTCTCCTGGTAAAACACGCTCTGTATCATGGGCTTGCTCCTAGCCGGTGCTTATACGTTTATATGTCTTATAAACTTATAAACTTATAAACATCCTTATTTTGCCGTAATTATGACCGTTGGCTCCTGCCCGTGCCAGCTTACCTGGTACCCGAAGGCCTCTGCCACATAACGCGCTGGCAGGTAAGTGCGTCCCGGCGGCTTAATCAGGGGAACGACGTCCATCGGCCGGGGCTGGTTGTTGATGTAAATCACATTGTCACCGATGGCCATAGTGACGGTAGTGCCATTATGACCCAAAACCACGGTTTGGGTGTCCGGGAGCCAGCTTATGCTACTTTCCGGTATGCCCAGAGCAAGCGCCAGATATCGCACCGGCACAAAGGTACGGTCATTTTCCAGGAGGGGGGCCGCGTCAGCGTCTAAAACCTGCTTGTGCCCACCGGCCGTCACCTCATAACCGGTTTTCCCAAGGATGAATTTAACGGTCCTTGGATATTGATTTTGGTTTTGGTTTTGGTCATTTAGTTGGTTTTGGGTTTGGTTTTGGCTATTTTGTTGTCCTTGATTTTTTTGGTGTTGAATATGATTTTGTTTTTGTAGCAGCCGTTCTATTAGCGTATTGCCATAATATACGTCAGCCAGTCCGATCAGAGACTGCTCCGTAGCCATCGGGTTGCTGCCTCCGCCTTTAATATGTTCAAAAGAGCCGTCCGGCAGACGATAGCTTAAGATGGCGTTGACCATACTGCCGCCGGGTTTGGTCCATTCGCTCCCGGTCGGGTCTATTCCTACGGCAGTCAGGCCTTCAATAACATAACTGCAGGATTCGGGGTTAACCGCTCCCCAGGAAGTGAAAGCGCCGTTATTGTCCTGAGCCAGCTTTAAGTAGTTTACCGCCTTTTGCACCGAAGGGCTGTCCGGTTTTTCACCCAACAAGCCTAAGGCCGTTAAGGCCATACCGGTCGAGTCTGAATCAGAACTTGCATCAAGCATATTCCAGTTAAAACCCCCGTCAAGGTGTTGCTGGTCTTTGAGCCATTCCTTTGCCTTTGTCGCATCCGGGCATTCTGTTCCTGCTGCGTGCAAGGCTAATACCGCCCATACATGGGTGTTGAGCAACACCTGCTCTCCGGAACCGCCCGTTCCGCTGCGGTCAATATTGTCGGCGAATTTACCGTACGGTAATTGCGCTGCCTGAAGCTGTTCAACCAAGTTTTGTCCCCGGTAGTTTTGGGGGTCCTGCCCGGCAGCTAGCAAGGTCATAACCAGCAGGCTGTAGTAGTTCAAGCTGTCGTCCGGTTGTAAAAGCGCCAATTGCTGCTCACAGGACTGCAGCGCCATGGTGTCAGCCAAGTCTTTTCCGCTGGCGGACAGGGCGATATAACTCCAGGGGGTCAGCGGACGGTTTTGCGCTTTCTCCTGGCTTATAAGATAACCGGCCGTTTTATCCAGGTAAGCCTTGACGTCGTCTAAGGTAACCGCTGCTGTGGCCACAGCGGGGACCAATAACAGCAGCAAGCTTGCCAGCAATACGCCCACGCGGTTTCTTAATCTGTTTGTCATTTTTCAGCACCTCCGATAAAGCAAGGAGACGTTCTTTTTGCTTCTACAAACTCATTAGCCAATTGTTCTAAAGCAATGGCACAGTCCTTTTGCTTCCTTTCTTGTTTCCTTCCATTATTAACTTCAGAATCAGCCTAAAGCGTGAATCGGCTTTAACCTATTTTGCCAGTTGTTCCCAACTAGGAACGGGAGCATTGATACTGTCGCTGTACCACCAAACCACCCGATCTTCTGCAGACACATGCTGTTTATTGGCCGCGACTAAAGGTACTTTGCCGTTTACCTGGTAAAGCCAGCCGGCTTGCCCCTTATTGCTGAAGCCCGCTATGGATTCGACTAAATCAGGGAAACGTTTGGATTTTGTATAGACCAGGCCGGTGGCTGCCAATGCATCCACCGCTGTCGCGCCTTGCGCCAGCTTAACTGAACCGGGACAAAAAAGAATTTGTCCATTTCTGCCCACTACTGCGATGTTGACCGTCACCATTTCATCCAGCGTTTCATTCAACTTTTCATTGCTGCCGGATTTGGCCGAAGCAGCACCCAAGTTGCTGGCAACAGGATTCTGCACCTGTCCTGCCTCAGCGTTTCCCCTGGTATCTTTGGCATCAGCGGTCTTTTCGGTATCATCGGTCTCTCTGGTCTCTTTGGCATCAACGGTAACATTGGTATCTCGGGTATCCTCACCCAAGATATTTGAGACTTGGGGCGCAGCCGACGCATTGCCGTTACTCTCTATATCAGACTGGGCAGAGAGAGCAGCAATATCTCCGGCAGTATCTTTGGCGATAACCGAAGGGGCTGCCGGATCGTTGGCGATGCCGTTGCT
The DNA here is from genome assembly GCA_964464665.1 of uncultured Syntrophomonadaceae bacterium. Taxonomy (GTDB): domain Bacteria; phylum Bacillota; class Ch66; order Ch66; family Ch109; genus CAYXHK01. Next base: position 3,078 of record CAYXHK010000029.1, on the reverse strand, counting down.
GCTGTTTTTAGCCTGCCGGTCGGCCAAGAGACTGGGCACCAGCAGGCAGAGTATTAGTAGCAATATCGGGATTAAATACCGCAGTTTTTTTTGCATTGCCCCACCTAATTTAATAGTTAATTTTAACGATTTAATTTAAGCTGTTGACGCCCGAAGCGCGCGATAAAGCATGACTGCACATTCGGCTCTGGTAACTTGACCCTGGGGCTGAAAGGTGCCATCCGGATAACCATGTACCAGTCCGCAACCGGCAGCAATAGGGATAAAATCTTTGGCCCAGGAGCTGACCATCCCGGCGTCACTGAAAGGGCATCCTGGGTCTGCGTCCGGCTGGGCGGTTATTTCCAACCCCCGGACCAGGACTGCAGCCAACTCTTCTCGGGTAACAAGTCTGTCAGGACTAAAAGAGCCGTCTTCGTAGCCTTTGACCAGACCGGCCCTGGATGCGGCAGAGGTGTAACTGGCATACCAAGCAATTGCCGGGACATCATTAAAGGTAGTTTCAGTTTCATCAACTGGCAAGTTCAAAACCTTAACCAGTATTTTGGTCAATTCAGCCCTGGTAATTGAACGGCTTGGTTCATAATACGCATGTTCATTTCCATCTAACACACCGAAGCCGGCCAACGTTTCTATTGCATCCTGGGCCCAGCCAAAGTCCTCCGAGGTTACATCCGCAAAAGCTTTTCTCTCTTGCTTAGCCAATACAGTGTAATCGGAGAAATGGTTTAGTTGGGCCAGAATTAATCCGTTGTCTGCATCTACTACCGCAGGAAGAGCCTTCCATGCTTTCTCAGCCTTATTATAATAGGCCAGGACTAAATTGTCTGTCTTTACAAGGGGCGGCAGGGCAATTTTCAAGGCGCAGGCAACCGGTTTACTGAAATAAGTACCGTCTGGCCCAAAGCTGAAAACCGGAGTAATCTGCCGATAACCTTCGGGAAAACTGCTGTTATTTCTGGCACTGCTGCTGTTATTGCTACGGTTGCCAGTGTTGTTACCAGTGCTACTGTTGTTGCTGTCGTTATTATTGTTATTGCTGCTTACGCTTACTTTTTTTACGGTAATTATAAGATCCTGAGTTAAGGCACCGCCCGGTATAACCAATTTGACTTCAGACAAAGCATCTTGGATGATCGCCCCGATCCCGGCCTTTACTAACTGTGTCTGATCAACGTTATTAGCGGTCAGCTTTGATTGCAGGCTTAAGTATTCGGACCGGGAAGGCAGTTTATCTCCGCCAACCACATACACGGCCAGGCCGGCTTCTTTCACACCGCCTAATTCGCTCCTCTCACTACCATTCTTTTCCAGGCCTAATAACTGGCTTAATTTATTCAGCGCCGAGAGCACTTCCTGGGTGGTCATTCCATCCAGCGACTGATTTTCAACAACAATTTCCGCAGCAATGGTCACCGGAATATAGCCTCTAACATTGCCGCTTATTATGTCATCCCAGGCAGGACCGGTTGAATTGATATCCTGGCTGTACCACCAGACTATACGGTCGCCTTCACTAATCAACCGCTGGTTGGCTGGCATTGATGCCACCATCTCATTCACCTTGTACATCCACCCGTTCATGCCGCGGTTCGCCTGACCCTTGATTTCGCTGACAAAGCCGGTGTTCGAATCAGCACTGTAGCTTAAACCGGCAGCATCCAAAGCCCCCAGCACCGTATTGCCCCATAATCCGTCCTGGCTCACCATCACACTCGCGGGGCCAAAAAGAATATGCCCGTCTGCACCAACAACGGCAATTTGAACGCTTATCCTGGTATCATTCCCGGAAGGCTGGGACGTTCCCCCGCCTGAATTGCCACCTCCCGGATTGCCCTCGCCAGCAACCTGCAATAGGGCTGACAAGGCTTCCGCTGCCCCCATGATGTTCCTGGTGGTACCGAAGCTCCCGTCTTCATTCATAGTATTGTTCAACAAATAGTCAACCGGAGTTAAGCCGGCCGTATTTTCCCACTCAACCGCAGCCGGGTCTTGGTTAAGCCGGCGGAGAGTAACAATCAGTTCGGAGTTGTCGATGGCCGGATCATCAAAAGGTGCTGCATATACGCCCCCGTCCGGCTGTTGTAGAGTTTTTAAATAAACCAAGCCGTTGGCAATGGCTTCCTTCACCTCGTTACTTGATGCGTCCGGCAAGTAAGTAAGGGAACGGATTGCCTGGTTGGTGGAAAGGACGTCGGGATAATAAATACCGCTGAAAGTCTCGCCCCAGGAACCGTCCGCGCCCTGTTTTGACAAAATGTAATCCCGACCGGCTTCAGGATCGATCGCACTGATTCGTCCGGCCTCGCCCAGTGCCAGATAGGCCCACATATCGCTGTAGACGCTGTTTTCAAAGGAACCCGGTCCGGCACTGTCCGTTATTTGCCGTTCTGCCAGCAGGTTTACCAGGCGATCGACCCGGTTGCTGTCGTCAGACTCGTTGTTTTTGGTTGTCATCAGGCACTGGGCCACAGTTTTGGTAGGTGATTTTTTCAGCCAGGCTGAGTTATCGCCCGCATAATCCTCATAAGTGCAGCCCAGCGCTTTTAAGGCCAGCAAGGTTTCGGCCGTGGCATAGGCGCTGTCCCATTGAGCCGGAATGGCTGCCGTGTTTTGATCCTGGATATCAGCCAGAAAGGCCAGTCCGTCCTGGATGGCCGCGTAAACGTCGCTGCCGGGATTGGCTGCATCAGTAAAACAGGCCAATGTGCTAAGCACTTGCGCTGTCAAATCAGGCTCTTCGGGCTCAAAACTTCCCCAAGCCGTCCCGACCGGAGTGCCCCAGCTATTGTTATGTTCATGTTGGTGAGTATTGATATAAGCCAGAAGTTCATTCTGATCAAGGTCCCCCAACCGACCAGCCTGACCAAGCGCGTTAAGGACCAAAACGTCATCATAAATGCTGCTGCCAAATTTACCTGGCGCGGAAACGTCTCTTTGAGCAATAATCCCGTCCGCCAGAGCATAGATGTCCGGTGATGCCGGATCAACGGCGATTAAAACCAGAAGTTCCTTGGCCAAATCTACCGGGTTATGTAGCTGCGGTTCTGCCGCAGCCTCCCGTGCCGAGCTTACCAC
>CAYXHK010000028.1:11450-15137 GCA_964464665.1 uncultured Syntrophomonadaceae bacterium | reverse complement strand
TGATCAATCCGGGCGGGATCCGCCAGACCTTCAATATATATGGCTAGTCCTTTGAGCGGCGGATTCGTGTCAACCATAAACTCCCGGACAACTAAAGACATATCCGTGGGCCAATAAAAAACATCCGCCAGGTAACTGAGGTTTTGTTCCAAATCGGGATAAACCCGTTTGTCCTGATCCGGATCCTGATTCCCGGAAAAATCGCCGGTTTCAGCATTATCTGATTTTTGCTGGGAACCTTGACCTTGCTTGCCGGCGGCATTTTTTTGGGGAGAAGAGCCGGCAACTGACTGGTTTGACGCAGACTGGCCTCTGGTTTGGTCGTTGTTTTGGTTGCTGCTTTGGCCGTCTAAATCTCCCCGGCTTAAATTGGTCCCTGCCCCGGACGCCGGTTGTTTATCTTTCCGCTGCCGATGTTTGCGGCGGTTCTTAGAACCCCCGGGGGAATTCGGGTCATTGGCATCATTTGATTTTTCAGACCCCTTTTCCTGATCGGCACGTTTTTGTTCCTGTTGTTTTTTCATTTTGTCGTAGACAGTTTGGACAATATCTACCGAAACGGGATCCTCAATTTTCGCTGGTCGCATTGGCCGCCGGGGCAGCCGGTATGACGGCTGAGGCTGAGGTTGCCCTGTCTCAGAATCCGTTTGGTGCTGGTCGGTTTCGGTTACGGCAGCTTGGTTTTTCTGGGTGGCTTCGTTTTTAGCGGCTTGGTTTGACTGGCCGGTTTTGGTTCTATCGCTTTGGGTGGCCCTGCTGGCTTTGGACGGCTGTTTATGGTCCGACGCAGCCAAATTGCCTTTATCCGCTGAAGCGGGAGGCGGCGGGGTTGGCTGCCCCTGATTTTGTTGATTTTGTTGGTTTTGGTCGCTGTTTTGCGCAGCCGAAAAATCATCCTCAGCCGTTTCCAATAATTCAAAGGGAACCTCTGGTTTGGGTTCTTTAAAAGTAAGGACATTCAGGAGCGACTGCCACAAAGTCAAAGTCTTCCCCCCTCTAAAAAAGGAACCCTGGTTAAGCTAGTAGCATTGAAAAAGTCGTCTAGGCTCTCGATTCTTGGGGCTAAAAAAGGAACCCTGGTTAAGTTAGTAGTTTCCCAAAAAGGGGGTCTGTATCCTAAGGGTAATTCGCTTTGATCCTGACAGAATCTGCCGCTTTAGGTTAATCTGTTTCAAAAGGCTGTTTTAAGCTGGCCAACCCCCAGGGCCAGATTGTTCCAAAGCACCTGCTTAATCAGTTCGGCTTCTGCCGGCTGGCATTCTACGATCAGAACGACTTGAATCTCGGAGTCACTTGTCGGAAATTTATTTTGGGTTTTATTTGGCTTTTTTAAAGAGCGGATTTTACCGCGGAAAATATCAAGGAGGAAACCCAGCAGCGCTCCCAGCCCCAAACCGATCAGCGCCCATAGGACCGGCCCCCAGGTTAGCTGAAAACCGTAAATCGTACCAAAGAGCATCCCGATCGTACCCATAACTGCCGCGCCATCCAGGAGGCTGATCCCATCAGACCGATGCAGGGTATCAAAAAATCGACGCTCTTCTTCCCGTTTATCCACGGTGATCAAGCCGATTTTTTCCCGGGCAATGCCTCTTTTCTCTAAATCGGTGATGGCCAGTTCCAGGTAGTATCCGTAGTTATAAGTTGCGACGATGAACATTTCCATCCTCCAATATTTTTTTCAGGGCCAGCGTTAAATTCGCGGACTGGTAGTTTTTCCGCAGAAAGCGGGACTGTTCTTCGTCGAAAAACCGGTTGTACTGCACCGCATGCGTGTAGGCATCATAAATCGCGAAACCGATAAGGGAAGGGAAATAAAGCAGCCATTGGGGATCGAGGATGGTTTTAGCCTGGCTGAAGGCTCCGGTCATCGTGTGATGGAGAGCGGGAAGCCAATTGGCATAGTAAACAACGACGATCAACTCCAACATCAAGAAAAAGCTGGTGAAGACGCGGTGGGTATAGAGTTGCCCAATGCCGGGCGAGAGCAGGGACAAAACCGCGGCCAGCCAAGGAACCCGTTTATCCAAACAAGCGATTTCCCAGGAATTGATTTTAACCGGGATTATTGAGGATTCTTCCCGGTTGGCTAATATAGTCAACTTGTTTAAGTCAACCGTCGCCCGATAACTTAACCAGATCCCAAAGATATAGACCGGCACATATAGTAATAACCAGTTCAGATCGAGGACGGTTTTGGCCTGGTCGAAACGGCCGGTAAAGGAGTAATAAATAGCCAGGTTTAAATGAGATTTTTGGTTGATTACAAGCTCCCAGATGACAAACAAGAATCCTTTAAGGTAACTGCCGAGCATGATAAAACCAAAACCGGGGAAGGCTGCGGACCACCAGGCAACCGCCCAGGGGTTTCGCATATGAAGTATATTGATAGCAAACGGGTCAATATAGCCGATTGGGCGTCGCTGTTGCCGGTATGAATCCGGTTGTCTATCTTCTATAGTCATTCGTCATTCCTCGTCTGCTAAATTCCTTGCTGCATCAGTTTAATTTAATATTTCCTAATTCAAGTGAAATAATAATGAAAAATGAAACACTTTAGAACAATGGCCAATACCAAACGAGCCGGGCATCAACCAGCGGAAACTTTGGAATTGAGCCACAATGGCATTGGCGGAGTCAGTCCTTTGCTAAGAATTTCAATCATTGTGAAAAACGCAATACGCATTGTTTTATCAATTGAGAGGATGTTGAACTGGAAGAATGTTCGCTCCCGTGCGTGCCCCCGAGTAAGCGGCATACAAAATCCACAGGCTACACCTGAAAACTTGACCATTGAATATAAAAAAAGGCTTCCGTAGTCAGTTAAATGACTCCGAAAGCCTTATTCTGATCCTTTTTACACTGTTTGAGGGTTGCTGCTTAAAACTTTAGTGTTATCGTAAATCTCTGATCAGCCCGTGACTGCAGGGCTGCCTTGGTTTGGCTTGATTGCTTGTAATCGCTGATATTTCTGTTTCAGGATTAAGGACTATGGGTCAGCCAAAGCTAAGCGTTTATTTTGCGGATGATGGCATCAGCCATTTCCGCAGTACCTAAAGCTGTCGGATCATTGCGGTCTTCTTTCATATCGTAAGTCACCTCGCGGCCTTCGGCGATAATGTCAGCTATCGCTTTTTCCAGCCGGTCTGCCGCATCGTTTTCGCCCAGGTGACGCAGCATCAGCATCCCGGATAGGATTACCGCGGTAGGATTTACTTTATTCAATCCTTTATATTTAGGGGCAGATCCGTGGGTAGCTTCAAATACCGCGGCTTCGTCCCCAATATTGGCGCCGGGAGCCACGCCCAGTCCGCCTACCAGACCGGCGCACAGGTCAGAGAGGATATCTCCATAAAGATTTTCCATAACCAAAACGTCAAAGTTCTCCGGACGCTGCACCAACTGCATGCACATCGCATCGACCAGCCACTCTTCATATTCAATCTGGCCGGCGTATTCCTTAGCCACATCCTGCGTTGCCCGGTAGAAGAGGCCGTCGGTAAATTTCATAATATTGGCCTTGGCTACGGCCGTAACTTTTTTGCGATTATTGCGGACCGCATACTCAAAGGCGTGACGCGCAATTTTTTTCGAGGCCTCGTAGGAGACGGGTTTAATCGAGATCGCGGAGTCGTTGGTTATTTTGCCGTTGCTATATGACGACGAATTGGTGGCCGTTTTGGAAAT
>CAYXHK010000028.1:0-11440 GCA_964464665.1 uncultured Syntrophomonadaceae bacterium | reverse complement strand
GGGGTTCCTAGATCAAACTCAACGCCCGCGTATAGATCTTCACTGTTTTCCCGGACAATCACCAGGTCCACATCAGTGTAGCGGGACCGAACCCCGGGATAGCTTTTGCATGGCCGCACGCAGGCATAGAGGTTTAAGGCGTGTCTAAGGGCCACATTGACACTGCGAAAGCCCGTGCCGATTGGCGTAGTGATCGGTCCTTTTAAAGCAACCCGGTTGCGGCGAATGCTTTCTAAAACCGGTTCGGGCAGCGGGGTGCCGGTTTTTTCCATTATATCTACCCCAGCCTCGTGAACTTCCCAGTCGATATTGACTCCGGTAGCGTCAATAACCCGGCGGGCGGCTGCCACTAACTCGGGACCAGTTCCATCACCCGGAATTAAGGTTACGGTGTAAGCCAAAAAAATTCTCCCCTTTCAACTGCATGACTAGATTTATTGACAATTTATTAAACATCATATCATAAATTAAGGTTTGTTAAGAGATAAAACAGAAATTTTCCACAAAATCCGGTTAGGAGAAATTTGTTGAAAAATAAAAGCCTCAAAAGAAGTAAAAGCCTAAAAAAACTAAAAAATAAAAAGTCTCTATGGCTAGAGACTCTAATGACTTAAATGGTACGCCCGACAGGAATTGAACCTGTGCTTCTGGCTCCGGAGGCCAGCGCTCTATCCCCTGAGCTACGGGCGCATGGAGCGGGTGATGGGAATCGAACCCACGTGACTAGCTTGGAAGGCTAGAGCTCTACCATTGAGCTACACCCGCAAACGCAAATGCATTATAACATACGAAAAACCGTAAGTCAAAGGGTTATCTGCGGCAATGTGTTATCTGCGGTAATCGGATTTCAAGGCCGTTTATGGCGGCTTAGGCCGGCAGCGGCCAAGCGCATAGTAACTAAAAAAATTGAACGGCAAAAAGCACAAAAAGACTGAAAGCATTAAAAGACAAAACACGGAACGGCTAAAGGTATAAACTGACCGCTAAGCCCAGCTGGCCAGGTAGTTTTTTTGAGCCTGGGTAAGCGTGTCAATTTCTATATTTTGCGTTTTCAGCCGCAGGTGCGCTACCCGTTGGTCGATTTCCGGGGGGACGCTTATTACCCGGGGTTTCAGACGGCCGGCGTTTTCAGCCAGATAACGGGCGGAGAGGGCCTGGAGCGCAAAGCTGGTATCCATGACTTCAGCTGGGTGTCCGTCTCCCGCGGCCAGGTTGACTAACCGTCCTTCGGCTAACAAAAACACCCGGCGTCCGTCGGCAAAGCGGTATTCTTCGATATTGCCGCGGACCACCCGTTTGGCAACGGCTAAAGCAGCTAGATCCGGCTTGCTGATTTCCACATCAAAGTGACCGGCATTGGCCAATACCGCTTGATCCTTGATTTTTTCCAGGTGCTCCCGGCGCAGCACCTCAATATTACCGGTTACGGTAATGAAAAAGTCGCCTTGTGGGGCTGCTTTAAGCAGGGGCATCGCTTCAAATCCATCCATCAGGGCTTCGTTCGCCTTGATCGGGTCAATCTCAGTGACGATAATTCGGGCGCCTAAGCCTTTGGCCCGCATAGCCACACCTTTACCGCACCAGCCATAGCCGACGACTACCACGGTTTTGCCGGCCACGGTCAAATTGGTGGTGCGCATAATCCCGTCCCAAACCGACTGGCCGGTGCCGTACCGATTATCAAACAGGTATTTCATCAGAGCGTCATTTACCGCAATCATCGGAAAACGGAGACTGCCCTCTTTTTCCATGGCTCTCAGCCGAACCAGCCCAGTCGTGGTTTCTTCGCAGCCTCCCAGCACTTCCGGGATTTGCTGCGGTCTTTCCGCGTGCAGGAAGGCTACGACATCCCCGCCATCGTCGATGATTATTTGCGGGTGTCGGTCTAAGGCCCGGTCAATATTGTTAAAGTAATCTTCAGAACTGGAACCGTGCCAGGCATAGGCGCGCACCCCGCTTTCCACCAGTCCGGCCACTACATCATCCTGGGTTGAGAGGGGATTACTGGCCACTACCGTGACATCCGCCCCGGCTGTCAGTAAGGTCTGCGCAAAATAAGCGGTTTTCGCCTCCAGGTGCAGACAAAGCAGCAACCTTAAACCGGCTAAAGGCTTTGCTTTGGAAAACTCATGTTTTAATTCGGTAAGGACTGGCATATGGGTCTTAACCCATTCTATTTTCAGCAGACCTTGGGGCGCCAGATTAACGTCTCGGATCAGTGACTCCTGCCTGATTTTTGCGGTATCCATATCTATTTAATCCGCCTTTCTGTAATTAAGTATTATTAAGGATATAAGATCTATCAAGCAGCATATAAGTTCTATATGCCCGAAATTAGGAAGTATCATCTGATTGTACCATACCTAATCCACAAAATAAAAAATTCTTGTTTTTGGAAGGATATATCGGGGCGGAGGGCGAATAAATTGTTAAGGTGTTTGCCACTTTGCCGCTTTAGATAATACTTTTTCGGAAGAAAGGAGGAGGGAATTCATGTTCGACTCAAACAAAGTTTTGGCAATAGTACTTGCCGGGGGAGAAGGGAGCCGGCTATTTCCTCTGACTGAACAAAGAGCGAAGCCAGCGGTACCGTTTGGCGGTAAATACCGGATTATTGACTTCACGCTGAGCAACTGTATTAATTCAGGTTTGCGGCGAGTCATGGTTCTTACTCAGTATAAATCGCATTCCCTGGAAAGACATATCCGTTATTCCTGGGGATTTTTAAGTGGGTTACTGGGGGAGTACTGTTACCCGATTCCGCCGCAGCAACGGATTAATAAGAATTGGTATCTGGGGACCGCGGATGCCATTCATCAGAATTTGTATTCGATTCAGCTTGCCAACCCTACCTACGTAATAGTCTTAGCCGGGGATCACGTATATAAAATGGATTATCGGAATATGCTTAATTTTCATATCCGTTCCGGGGCTGATTTAACGATCGGAACCCTGGAAGTGGATAAGGACCAATCGCCCCATTTTGGCGTAGTGGAGGTTAATTCAACCCAAGGAATTGTTGGTTTTTTGGAAAAACCGAAAGACCCGGCCATCTTAGAAAACTTACCCCCCAAGGTCTTGGTGTCCATGGGGATTTACGTATTCAATCTGCAGAGTTTAGTGAAATGGGTGGAATTAGATTCCACCAATCAGTATTCAGACCATGATTTCGGCAAGAACGTTATCCCCCAGATGTTAACTTCCGGGCAGAGGATAAACGCCTATCAGTTTCGGCAGCCCGGCTCGGACGCTACTCCTTACTGGCGGGACGTAGGGACTCTCGACGCTTATTACGAGGCGAATATGGACCTTATTTCCGTGTTGCCCTCTTTAAATCTGTATGACCCGGAATGGCCGTTTCGGACTTATCAGGAACAGGTGGCGCCGGCCAAGTTTTTATTCAGTGAATACGATACCGGTCGGGTAGGCATGGCCTTGGACTCGATCGTCTGTGATGGTTGTATTATAAGCGGCGGCCGGGCAATCCATTCGGTCTTATCCTCCAATGTTCGAATCAACAGTTTTTCAGACGTAAGGGATTCGGTGCTGATGAACGGGGTGCAGGTCGAAAGAAACTGTCGCATCCAAAGAGCCGTAGTCGACAAGAATGTGGTGATTAAGGAGAATTCGGTAATCGGTTATAATTTGGAAGAAGATGCCCGGCGTTTTACCGTAAGCGATGGCGGGATAGTCTTCATTTCTAAAGGCACAGTGGTTGAAGCCGGCTAATCTTAGCCCTTATTTAAGGAGAGTAAAGCAATGGAGTATAAATCAACCGGGCAGATCAGGCCAGATCTGCCAATTAGTTACCAAAAAAACTGCCTGGTAGTGCTCATGTGTAATCCCAGTCGGGTGTACGCTTTTTGGAAAGTGCCAGAGGCGGGAAAATCTCTGGTTTTACGCTTCGCCGGTACCGTGGGTAACGGATCAAGGGAGGAATTGATTGGGATCACGGAGCTGTCGTCGGAGCAGCAGGCTGGCAGCGCTTATCTGGAAGTTCCGGACGGGATCAGGCTGCGGTTGGAATGGGGCGAGTGGTCAGATGGAAATTTTCAGGCTCAGATGATCAGCAATACCTTGCTTCTGCCCGAGTGGAATCCGAATTCAAAGCTCCAGGGAGTCGCGCGTCAAGCCGTCATGGTGGGTTATGCCCGGCGGTTTTCCGCCTGATGCCAGACTTATACAGTTTAAATTTTTGAACTATTGCCGCACACTCATGACTTTAGTCGTGAGTTAGACGGGCTATTTAAAAACGATTTAAAAATTAAAGCAAACGCAAATTAATGTTCATTTTTCAAACAATAATTTCTTAGGCAGGTGACTAGTTTTGTCGCAAGGGTATTTAATGTTGGTTTTCCATGCTCACCTCCCGTTTGTCCGTCATCCTGAATTAAAATATTGCCTGGAAGAGAATTGGTTTTTTGAGGCCATTACTGAAACCTATCTGCCGTTGTTATCCGTATTTGAGCGATTAGCAGAGGATCAGGTTGACTTCAGGGTTACGCTTTCGCTTACCCCAACCCTGATGAGCATGCTGGAAGACCCACTGCTGCAAGACCGGTACCAGGCCTATTTGCGTAAGTGTTTAGAATTAGCGGAAAAGGAAAAGATTCGGACTTGGAGTGATCCTGAATTTCACCGGCTGGCGCGTTGGTATCAGGCGCGTTTTCAGGGAATTGAGAATGATTATTACAAAAAATACAAGGGTAATTTACTGAACGCTTTCCGTAATTACCAGGCCATGGGCAAGCTGGATATTTTAACCTGCGCGGCGACCCACGGATTTTTGCCGCTCTTGCAGGGACAGCCGGCCGCGGTAAGAGCCCAGGTGCAGGTAGGGGTAGAAACCTACCGCCGCATTCTCGGTGTGCAGCCGCGGGGGATTTGGCTGCCGGAATGCGCCTATTACCCCGGGTTGGAGGAAATCCTCGCCGAAGCCGGGCTGGAGTATTTTATCCTGGATACTGTGGGGGTAACTGAGGCCACCCCAAGACCGCCGTACGGGGTGAGTACCCCGCTCCTGACAAAAAACGGGGTGGCGGTTTTCGGTCGGGAAGCGGAAACTTCGCGTCAGGTTTGGTGTGCCCGAACCGGTTATCCAGGGGACCTGGTTTACCGCGATTTTTACCGGGATCTGGGGTTTGACATGGAGACCGATTACATTCGGCCGTATATTGATCCAGCCGGGATTCGGATTTTTACCGGCTTTAAGTACTACGCGATTACCGGGGCAACTGATCAAAAGATTGCTTATAATCCCGACTTAGCTCTGGAAAAAGCCCGGCAGCACGCTGAACACTTTGCCCAGAGCCTGCAGCAAAGGGCGCAAAATCACCCCCCAATCGGCCGGCCTCCTTTAATCGTCTCCGCCTACGATGCCGAACTCTTAGGGCATTGGTGGTTTGAAGGACCCAATTGGCTGGAATACTTGCTGCGGGCCTTAGCGCAAAGCGGCCAGGTCCAAATGATTACGGCCGCGGAGTATTTAGCCCGGTATCCCGAAAATCCCCTGGGACAGCCCGCAACCTCATCTTGGGGGGATCAGGGGTATTACAATACCTGGCTTAACCCGGCAAACGACTGGGTATATCCGCAATTGTACGCGGCCGGAGAACTGATGCAGGAAATGATTCGGCGGTATCCTAACGCCCAAGGCGGGGCCCGCCGGATTTTAAACCAGGCGCTGCGGGAACTGCTCCTGGCTCAAAGCAGTGATTGGGCTTTTATCATGAATAACCGGACTGCGGTAGAATACGCCGAAGGCCGTACCCGGGAGCATTTGGCCAACCTGCGGCAATTGGCTCAGCTGCTTAGAAACCTTCAGCCGGGGGAAAACTTGAGTGCGGGGTCAGCCAATTTTTTGGAATGCCTGGAAGCTAAAAATAACCTTTTTCCGAACATAAACTATGAAGTGTTTCGATAAACCGGACTGGAGAGGAGTTGCGGCTATGAAAATTTTGCTGGTTGCCGCTGAGGCGGCTCCCTTCGCTAAAACCGGGGGATTGGCCGACGTAGCCGGCTCCCTGCCGAAAGCGCTAAAGGCCCTGGGGCATGACGTGCGCATTATGCTGCCGGCTTATCCCTGGATAACTGCCGGGGATTTTGGATTTAAGCCGACCGGCAAGACAGTGAGAGCGGAAATGGGATCAGAAACCCACTTAGCGGAGATTTTAGAAGGAAAACTGGGTGAGGTTACGGTTTACCTGGCAAAAAACGATTTCTATTTTGACCGGCCCTATATTTATGGTCCGCCTGGCGCCGGAGATTATCCGGACAGCGCCCGGCGGTTCAGCTTTTTAGCCGCAGCCTCCCTGGAAGCTTTAAAAAACCTGGCCTTCCAACCAGAAGTAATCCATTGCAATGATTGGCACACAGCCATAATCCCCGGACTGCTTAAAACCCGGTATCAGGCGGACGCCTTCTATAAAAATATGCGCACCCTGTATACGATTCACAATCTGGGCTACCAGGGCATATTTCCAGCTGAGGATCTTATCGATTCTGGTTTAGAACCTTGGCTGCTGACGGAAGCCGGGTATCTGCATGAAGGAAAACTTAATTTAATGAAGGGCGGCATCTGCCTGGCTGATGCCCTGAGTACGGTTAGTGCCAATTACGCCCGGGAGATCCAGACGCCCGCTGCCGGGTTTGGTTTAAACGAAATGATTAAAACGCGACAAAAACAATTGTACGGCATTTTAAACGGTATAGATTATGAAACCTGGAACCCGCGGACTGACGCGCACTTGGCGCAGCAGTTTTCAATCAACACTTTGGAAAATAAAATAAAAAACAAGCTGGCCCTGCAGCGGGAATTGCAGCTTTGCGAAGATCCGGGGGTGCCCTTGCTCGGTTTGGTTTCCCGGCTGGTGGAGCAAAAAGGGATCGACATTTTGTTGTCGGCATTGCCGGTCTTCTTACAGAACCAGGAACTGCAATTTATTGGCTTGGGCACCGGCGAACCGCGCTACGAAGCCCAGCTCCAGGAACTGGCCAAAACCTACCCTCAGCAGGTACGGCTGGAGTTAAACTACAATGAGGATCTCGCCCACCGGATTTACGCCGGAGCGGATCTTCTGGCAGTCCCTTCGCGTTATGAACCGTGCGGCCTTTCCCAGTTGATTGGTTTGCGTTATGGCACCATTCCCGTAGCCCGGGCTACCGGTGGACTAGCTGATACCGTTATTGATTACACAGCGGCGCGGGATAAGGGTAATGGCTTTTTACTTACAGAAAGCAGTCCTAAAGCTCTGCAAGCGGCCCTGCGTCGGGCGCTGCAGGTTTATGCTGAGAAGGCGGCTTGGCAGGGCTTAGTCAAACGAGCGATGAGCCTCGATTATTCCTGGAAAAATTCCGCCTTGGAGTACTTGGCTATCTATTACAAACTGACTGTGGCGTAAATTTCTGTTAATTTCAGCTTTATAGTTTTGCTTTGGTTTATCCCTGGTTAGCGGGTTTATTCGCCGTAGAACATCAGCGGCGCGCAAACCAAAGTTTAAGCCCTAAATTGACCCTCCGACAGTCCTGTGTTTAATCTTTTAGCATCTCATAAACAAAAGTCTTGTCCTCAGTGACTCCTTCCCTTAGAATAAGATAGATTATAGACTAGGCTTACCGGCTGGTCATATGGGCAGGTGAGGGGAGGGGTTAGCTTATGGCCTACCGTCCAATAATGGTTGCCTTTGATCTGGAAACAACCGGCTTATCCCCGGCTGAGGCTGAAATCATTGAACTGGCAGCGGTGCAGATTGAAGGGAGCCAGATAACCCGTCATTTCCAGTCTTTGGTTCGGTCCAGCAAACCCATACCTTTAAATATTGAGCGTTTAACCGGAATTACTCAGGAAATGTTGGAGCCAGCTCCAGCCCTGTCTGAAGTTTTGCCCATTTTTCTGGATTTCGTGGGTAACTATCCTTTAATTGCTCACCAGGCTGTTTTTGACGTCGGTTTCTTGGAGTACAGCCTGGGCCAAAAAATTCAGAATGAAGTCTTAGATACGGTGGAATTAGCCCGTCTGGCCTTCCCCAGGGCTGCTAACCATAAGCTGCTTACCCTGGCCAGAGAACTGAATCTCCCTTTAACAGAGGCGCATCGCGCCCTGGCAGATGCCCGGATAACGGCGCAGCTTTTTTTGGCGATTGACCAGGTGCTTAAGGGTTGGCCGCCGGGAATGCTGCGTCGGTTTAATGAACTGGCTGCGACTTTTGATTGGCCATTGACCGGTTATTTTCGCTATCTGGAACAATATGTAATAAAGCATTCTTTCGCTTTGCCCAAACGGGAAAACGCGCATTTTCTGGCGCCGGTACCGGCAGCGGCCCGGGGAATTTTCGCTTTGGCCAAAGAAACCAGGGAAAACGACCCGAACCAGTTTCAGCCGGTCGACCGGGAACGCTTAAAACACTTACTCCTCCCGGAGGGAGGGGCAGCCGGCTGTTTTGGATTTTATGAACATCGACCCCAGCAGATAGCCATGTTGGAGCAGGTGGCGGAAGCTTTTAACCAGGATCGTCATTTATTGGTGGAAGCCGGTACCGGTACCGGTAAATCCTTGGCTTATTTACTGCCGGCTGTAGTTTCGGCCGTACAGAATCAGGATAAAGTAGTAGTTTCCACCCACACCATTACCCTGCAGGAACAACTTTGGCTAAAGGATATCCCGCAGCTTAAAGAAGCTTTACAAGCCGTGGAGGAAAAGACCGGCAGTCTGGTTGCGGGTGGGACTAATACCGGCAGTACCGACAGCCAAGTAGCGGAAAAGACTAATGCCGGCGAACGCGCTGCGGATTTTAAAACCGCTTTGGTCAAAGGTCGCGGCAATTACCTGTGTCTGCGAAAATGGAACGCGGTTACAGACCTTCCTGATCCTTATCCGGCGGAAGAAAAAAGATTCTTTCTACGGCTAATGGCCTGGTTAAGTCAAACCGAAACCGGGGATCGCACCGAACTGAATCTGCACCAAAAAGCCCTGGAAGACTGGTATTTAGTGGCTGCGGACAGCGAATCCTGTCTGGGTTCCAAATGCCCCTGGTACAATCACTGGTGTTTTGTCCAGCGGGCCCGCCGGCAGTGCGTTGATGCACATCTTTTAGTGGTGAATCATTCTTTATTATTGTCCGACCTGAGAACCGATAACCAGGTCCTGCCGGATTATTCGCGCTTAATTATCGACGAAGCGCATCATCTGGAGGATGCGGCTACGGAAAATCTGGGATTCCAGATCAGCCTTCAGGGCTTGATCTCTCTGGGCAACGGATTGTATCGGCAAACCCGACATGGCCCGACCGGTTTACTGGTTAACTTAAAAAATCGGCTAAACCGCTTAAAACTGCAACGACCGGATTTAAGCCTGGAGTCGGCGGAAAACGATATGGCCGAAATGCTGCGGGCTATATCTCAGGTTAAAGAACAAGCGGAAACTTTTTTTGGGATAATCATGGCCATTGCCAGTAACGACTCGGAATCAGCCGCATCTTTCGGTCGTAATACATACCGGCTGCGGCCGGCGCTAACTGCGGCACCCTGGTGGGAAGGCTGGCTGGGAACCAAAGACAATCTGCTTTTTTACCTGAAGTCCCTTACTGGCAGCCTGAGTTCCCTGGACAGTTTCCTGGAAATGCTGGAGATTGAATTTGGTCATTGGCTGAGCGAAAAAAAGGATTTGGACGCCCGGCGGCAATTCTACCTGCAGTTTATGGAAGGACTCCAGTTTATCACCGCTCTCTCGGAGGAGAACTGGGTCTACTGGGTTGAAATGGAACAAAGGGCGGATAATCATAATTGTCTGCTGCGTGCCGCGCCGATTGAGGTAGCGGAGCTCTTAAACCAGTATCTTTTTATCCCGAAGAAAACGGTAATTTTGACTTCAGCCACCATGGCGGTAGGAGACAGCTTTAAACATTTTATGGACCGAACTGGCTTAAATCAGGTTCCGACCGAGCGAGTCGAGGTAATGCAACTGGAGTCTCCTTTTTTATATGAGGAACAAGCGCTGCTCTGCGTGGTTCGCGACTTGCCAAATCCGGCATTGGCCGGGGATAAGCTTTACATTGAATCAATTACCCCGGTTTTGGCTGAGTTATTGGCCACTACCCAGGGCCGGGCTATGGTTTTGTTTACTTCGCACTATATGCTGCGGGAAACCTATTTTCGGCTCAAACCGCTCCTGGAGTCTCAGGCTATAAACTTACTGGGGCATGGTATTGACGGGAGTCAATCCCGGCTGATGGAAGAGTTTCGAGCCACTCCGGCCTCGGTCATTTTTGGAGCGAGTACTTTTTGGGAAGGCGTCGACATTCAAGGGGAAGATTTAAGCTGTGTGATTATTGTGAAGCTGCCTTTTTTACCTCCGAATCAGCCAATTGTGGAGGCCCGACTGGAAGCAATAACCCGAAAAAACCGCAACGGTTTCTATAATTACACCCTTCCCGAAGCCATTTTAAGATTAAAACAAGGTTTTGGCCGTCTGATTCGGGCGCAGTCGGATCGAGGGATTGTGATTATTTTGGACAATCGGATTGTGGATAAGTCATACGGCCATTGGTTTTTCCGGTCTTTGCCGATTAATACCCATTTGCGGGCCAATTTATACTCGATTAAAGAACGGATTCAAAACTGGTTAACTACGGAACCGCTGGCTTAACGTACAATAAAATAACCAAAAAATGTATACTATTTTCACACTTGTTTAATAAACAGCTTGCTAAAACCCGTCCCTATACGATACTATTTTAGGGAAAGATGGTGCTTGTTAAAATAATTAGTCGAAATATTAACCGAGAGTATTTCCAATGTCTATAACCAGAAGAAGTGGTGGTGTTGCTCAGGGCCATGGGCTAAACATTTACCCCTTTTCTTGTTTTAAAGGAGTAATGACTTTTGAAAGATTACCCGAACCCCGATAATTATTCTGCGGAATCCTCCTGTTTAGGGGTAAACGATAATACATCGGCTATGGTTATTGAAATTAATTTAGCCCCGATTGCCCACCTGGAGGAGAAGGAGTACTTTCGCCTTTTATCTCTGCAGATTGCGGGGCAAGTTGCCAAATGGCCGATTATCGAACATTCTCTGAATCTGCCGGTTTCGGATAACTGCCGGAATTTTTGTCGTCTTTTGGGGACCGTGGCCAATCTGAAACAAGTGCCGATTATATTGATTCCACATAGTTGGGAAAAATTACCGGAACCCCGCAAACAAAAGTTTTACGATACTTTTACGATCACCAGGCAAAGAGGTCGGATTCCCAATTATAAAAAATATATTTCCGTTAAATGGTAGATATTTCTCTGATAACCAGGGAGCTCGAAAACCGGACTTTCCATAATTACCTGAAAATGATAAGATATTATTTAGATTAAGTAAGAAATGCTTTATTTCATATACTATTAATATAAAGCGGCAGCGTTTCAAGTCAACGAGGCACCGGCCGGATGGAGGA
>CAYXHK010000027.1:12960-15455 GCA_964464665.1 uncultured Syntrophomonadaceae bacterium | reverse complement strand
GCCGCTTAGAACTAAGTTTGCTAATATTATCAGCTTCTTCTTACTCCTCACCCTTTTCCCCGCCCTTTTAACCGGCTGCTGGGGTTTTGAGGAAATTGATGAAACCGCGTTTATCTTAAATTTAGGTTTGGATCGGGGAATTGAAAACAAATTAACCTGGACCGCCCAGGTGGCTTTACCCCGGCAGATTGCCGGGGGTATGACTGAGGGAGGTGCGAATAAGAGTTCCAATCAGGGACAAAGCCAGGGAGTGGCCACCATCTCCGTAGAGTCGCCCACTTATACCGGGGCATTAAATATGATGAATATTTTTTTGGATCGCCGGCTTTCCCTGAAACATTTAAAGACCGTGATTTTTTCAGAATCCTTAGCCCGCGAAGGAATAATGACCTATCTGGGGGTTATGGCTCGGGAACCGGATTTCCGGCGTTCCGTAATCATTGCGGTTTCCAGGGGTGTATCCGCTAAAACATTGTTAGAAAACAACCGCCGAACTATGGAATCCAATCCGGCTAAACACGCGGAAATCATTACGGAATTTGCCCTCTACACCGGCTACATTCCGGCCCAGCCGCAGTTCTTTTATTTTTACAATACCGCCAAGTCCTTAAGCGGGGATCCGATCTGCCTGCTGGTCAGTCTGCAGCGGGAGGTTCCGCAGGGAGAAGGTCCGCCGGTTTCTGGGGAGGAATGGGTCAGTGACGGGGCTTATTACCCGGGCGAGCTGCCCCGCACCGGCGGCAATGGCCTTGAGGCAATCGGCGCGGCAGTGTTTAGGGATGACCGTTTGGTAGGAGAGATAAACGGCGATGAAATGACTGGACTGATGCTGATTCGCGGCACTTTTGGCCAGACCAACCTCTCTTTGGCCGACCCCTTCTTTCCGGATAAAATGATCGGGGTAAACTTAAGACTGTACCGTATCCCGCAGATAATGATCGACCTGAGCGGACCGGTTCCGCGGGTTGAGATCAAGGTTTATATTGAGGGATCGATGCATGGCATGCAGACTACTGAGGTCAATTACGAAGAAGCGGAAAACCGGGTGATCCTGGAAGAGGCGATCAGCCAGCATCTGCAAAAGATGATGGAAACCGTAACCTACCGCGCGCAGCATGAATTTCGGGCGGACATCCTTCACCTGGGCAAACACGCCAAACACCAGTTTTGGACTTTGCCCGCCTGGCAAGAATACCATTGGTTAGACGACAAATTTCCGCAGGCGGAAATCAGCATTGAAGTACAAACCAAAATCCGGCGATTCGGTCTGCTGCACGAGGTCACTCCCTTAGGCCGGGAGCGTCAGGAAAAGTAGGTGAAATCTAATTTGGGCAAAAACTCCGGTTAATCTAAACCCATTCACTCTGTGCTTAGGGGGAATATTGGATGTTTTGGTCATTGGCGGTCGGCCTGGTCGCTCTGGCGAGCGCCTTTTATCTGGCGAGTTATGGGTTGTGGGCAGCCCGGCAGAAAAACTGGCTGGGAGCAGTCGGAATTTGGACCGTGGCCCTGATTACCCTGGCTGCTCCGGTCAGCGCTATTGTGATTCATTGGTTAGGCAGTTAATAGTATTTTTTACGGTTCAAATAATCATACATCTGCTCCAAGGTTTCGCCAAAACGCTGGAAGTGAACAACCTCCCTTTGGCGCAGCCAGCGCAGCACATCGGTTACCAGCGGGTCATCCGAAAGCTGGATTAAATACTCATAAGTCGCGCGGGCCTTTTCCTCCGCGGCCATGTCTTCGTACAGATCGGTTATGGGATCGCCCTTCGACTGGATATAGGACGCGGTCCAGGGCACCCCGTCTCCATTGACAAAATACAAAGCCTTGTCGTGATCCGCGTAATACCCATCCATGCCCGCAGCTTTTATTTGATCTATGGAAGCATCTTTGGTCAGGTTGTAAACCAGCGCCGCCACGATCTCCATATGGGCCAGTTCTTCGGTGCCGATATCGGTCAGCACCGCTTTAGCCTGAGGAAGAGGCATGGTATAACGCTGGGTCAGATAGCGCAGTGAAGCAGCCAATTCCCCATCCGGCCCGCCGTATTGGGTAATTACCGTTTTCGCCAATTTCGGATTAGGGCCGCTTACTTTAACGGGGTATTGCAGTTTTTTCTCATACACCCACATTCAATTGGTCTCCTTTCTCAGTTATTTTAATAACTAGATTCCCAGGGCCACGGATCCTCAATCCACTGCCAGGGGTATTTACTGGGAGCTGAGCCAAAATTGGCTAACGGACCGTAACGGGCTTCGTAATTCCGCTTTAGGGTATAAAGCTGTCGGACCGCGTTGTTATAATCATTCAAAGCCTGGCGGTCATTCGGGTGCGTATCCAGGTACAAGTTTAATTCAACCAGCGTAAATTCTATGGCTTGAATCTCCAGCAGTCCTTTGCGTTGCGCTGCGCCAAACGTGGATTGGCTGGGCGCCTGATACCCCGCTTTTTGCTTTGATCCCGGCTTTGATTTTTGGGTTCCCTTTACGTAA
>CAYXHK010000027.1:0-12950 GCA_964464665.1 uncultured Syntrophomonadaceae bacterium | reverse complement strand
CCTCAAAGATAGTGCCTTTTTTCAGCCCCTCCATCGGTCCCCACGGATCACTGTAGACTTGATCGGGAATGTAAGCCCGAGCAAGCGTCCTATCCGGGTATGGGCTCTTTTTCATATCGCAGGAACACCCTCCTTTACTTGGTATTATTTTAAACCTAAACCATATTATTCAATTGAAAACCGGACGGTGTATCCTGGCTTTGCTTTTAAAAAAAGGAAAAACCGGCTGCCCCTGGCAAAGAAGCGAACCGGTTTGGCCTTCCAATGAATATCCCTGATTTATTCCTTATTTTTATCTTGATTTATATAATGAAAGGAAATTGCATAATGGCAATTTCTCTGATAACCTGAACAATTCAACTTGAATAATCTGACAAGCAGTAAAAACCAGCCATCAAACTGCTTTGGAGCAATTTGACGAATTGTGTAACAAATTTTTTGTCCCCTGAGGGGACAAATGATAATAATTTATTTCACAAATAGTTTCCTGGATATAATCGGGTTTTAGTATAAAACCACAGTCCTGAGAGGCGGCCTGGGTAAGCCTTTAGCTTAGTCTCATTTTGTTCTAGGACAAATAAGCTTTATAAAAACTGCAGCAACCCTAAAACAATTTCTAAGGCAATCAGCAGGATAATTGCTATTTCCAGCAGAGCCCCTCTTTCGTTGACGATCTCATTGTGCAACAGGCTGTAATTCTGCTGAATCAGAGTTATCTTCCGCTCAAGGCTCTCCATCCAGACCTTGGAGCGGAATGCGTCCAAGGCGGCCCGGTAAACCCGGGCGTAATACACATCCCCGGTAACCTTTAAAGAGTTTTGAATCCGTTCCGTCACTTCATTGATATCCATTACCAACTCCATCATCTGTTTCATAATCCGCCGGTATTGGCCAAAGCGGCGGTACTGGGTAATTCTTTGCGCCTCCTCAATCTCATCATACATCTTGGTCATTTCCTGATTCAGCCGGTGGTCATAGTACCGCAGCTCCAAGAGTTGACAGATGGCAAATTCTAAAAGATCCGGCAAATCCCGGTTCCCGGTCGGATCATAAACTATGGCCGAGTCCCAAGTAATCATGGTTATGTCCTGCGGACTATAGGATAAAGTATAGCGTAGCGCATCTTCCCGCAATTGCGCACTAAAGGGTCCGGGATCGCCGAGCAGGATAGGCACTGCATCCCAGTCCGACTGCCACTGCGTAAAGTAAAACAGCTTATAGTCTTCAACAAAGAATTGCTGATTCGGCTGAATCAGGGCGGGACCAAGGATTTCCCCAACGGATTGAAGTTGGGCCAAAAACAAATCTTCAATATTTTTATCATTTACATCGCATTTTTCTTCTCCCGAGGTTTCCAGAAAAATGGCTATTTGTTTGATCGCATCGTAATCAGCCTCCGGAAGCTCAATCTTTAAAATCAAAGCGATTACGCCCAAATCGTATACTTTGCCGGAAAAAGCGCCGCTTAGGGAGGCAGTGCCCAGTTTCACCGGGATCCGGTCGAGTTCGACCTCCACCGGGGGGTTGCTAAAATCTATGGACCGACAGGGAAAGCGCGATAATCTGACCCGGGAAGTGGCTCGGGTGTGGGCTAAAATATCTTCTACCCGGTCGAGATTAATCTCTTCCGCTACATCATATAAACGGTATAACCAGATGGAATTGTACATCACTCTTACCTCATTTCCTTTGGCTTTTTATTTTAAACCCAGCAGCCAATTGTAAACTCAGGCTAAAAATAACTGGTCATTGGTAAATGGTCATCCGAATCCCGTCCACCTTTACCTTTTATCTATTTTACCCGGTTTGAACCAAAATATGGAGCAGACATTGCAGACATTTTTTATTTTGTTTATTGCCAGCTTGTTTTCGCAGTCTATTTTCCAGCTTATTCTCCAGCTGATTACGCATCCATCTGTTCCGACCTGAAAAAGCGCGGTGTGCAAGACATTTCATCGCCTGTCATAACAATAAAAAACCCTGTTGCCCCTAAAGGCTACAGGGAAGGGGGGGTAATTTAAGCATTGTTAGACTTAACGATTTCACCACCGGCCACTTACTTTAGTTTAATTAAACATTGTTTAGGCTTAACCATAAACAATCTGCACTGGTTTGCGGCTGGTCAGTTGGAAATGCTTTGCTCCCGGTCAGCCGGCAGGGAGTTCTCTTTGGGAGTCGACCACCGGCTGAAAAAGTGTACAATGGCCATGGCCGACCGCACCAGCCAGCTGTTTAGCTGTTCATCCTGGATGGCTTTCTGCCGCAGGGACTTATCAAGTTTCCTTTGCAGGGAAGCGTTATTGGAACTTAGCATTTCCGCTTTCAGTTCGATTCCTTCAATCAACCTTTCTAACTCTTCCCGTTCGCGCTTAAGATCTTGTAGTTCCCGAAGCATTTTGCTGCATTCCCCTTGGCGGATTCTAACCTCGGCCTTCAAATTATCCAGGGTCTTGGTATAACGGCTTTCCATTTCTTGCCGGATTTTTTTCAGATCCTGCACCTGTCGGTCCAGGCTGGTATTTTGAGCCAGCAGCACATCAAAGGATTCCTGCAGTTCCCCATAGCTTTTTTTCGTCTCCCGGACCTCCCGACTAAAACTGGCGTTATCCTGTGCCTTCTGTTTTAATTCAGTACGCAGACCGCTGATTTCTTTTTCCGCGGCGCCTATTTTTTGCTGCAGTGCTGTAATCTCTTTGGCCAGTTGGACTTTTTCTTTTTCCAGAGCCGGTTTTTCTAAACGGGCTTCTTCCAGTTGCTGCCGGTTTTTTTCCAGGCTGGCTTGCAGCGCCTTCTGCTGGCTTTGGTGTTCCTCCAGATCTTTGCTAAACTGGATCAATTCCGTCTGGTAACTGGCAATGGTTCGATTTCGGTTTCGGGCTTCTTCTTCAAGACGCGTTATCCGTTGTTTGTGAGCGCGGATTTTTTTCTGCTGCTCCTGGATTAAGGTGTCTTTTCTTTTAACCCGGGACTCTAGGGAATTAATCTGGTCTACCTCAAAGAATAATTCATCTATGCTGGGATTTAATCCGGGATAGGTTTTTGCGGCAACCGGCTGGTTTTCGGGAATTAACATCTTAACCGGCATCGGTTGCGCCAGTTTTGTTTCCTGAACTACGTTTGCATTTATTTCTTTGCCTTCAATAATTTCTTTAACCTCTTTACGGTCTAAAGGAATTCTTGATTTACGAGGCTTTACCTTTCCCATTTTAACTTCCCCCTGTCAGGTTACAATTTATGTAATATTTATTTCGCTTATTTACTTTATTTTCCTGCAAAGCATTTTGTAAATTCTTGACAAGGTATGGGAGTTTGCTGGAGGAAAACAGCCAATATATCGACAAGAAAAATAATCAGCCCCCGCCAAAGCGAGAGCTGCGAAATTAATGCAATATAATTAAATTGGAAAAGTTTAATAAAAGGAACTTTAAAGCTTTCCCTGTTTCTTTATGCTTACTATATTAGTTACTATATTGGTTTCTTGGGTTTTAAGGATTCATCCGCGTCATAGCGAGCTTTGTTGCTGCATTTGTAGCAAATATAGATGACTTTTTCATTCAAACGTATCTTTTCATAATCCTTATGACCGGCCGGAACATTCTCTTTGGCCCCACAAAACGCACAGCGGGTCTGAACCACCTTTTCCTCTTGCGCTAGATCCATATGGATTCCCTCCTTGTCTAAACTTAGAGGCCTCGCCCTGGTAATTAACCCTATAATAATAATTCAATATTTATAACCCTATATAATGTATTCGCTACTTTTTTGTATTCTCCTTTTAAAAACAATTTTCTTTGCTAAGAAAACAAGTCAAGTCCCAATAATGTGTAAATCCCTCGCAACTTAAATATTGAAGACCCTACTTAACTAGTTTATATTAAAATTATTTAACTTAAGAAATGGGACGCGCTGATTACCTGGTTAAAAATCTCCAGAGGTCCGGTTCGCACAAGTCCTTTAAGCGCACCCCGGAAAACTTCCGGTCCCCGCTAAAAGGCGTTGCCGGCCAATCTTTAAGGGATAACCGCACATTCCGGCCGGCATCCACCGGCGGATTCTGCTCTATATTTACGCCCTTAGCGCTTAGAGCGAGCAGCCATTGCCTAATCAGCTCATCCTCGCCCCGGTTTACTACGGCTTCCCGCAGCTGCTGCGCCCTTAAGGTACTGGGGCAACAGATAAAGGTTTCACAGACCAGGGGTCTGAAGGCATAAATTTTACACCGATAACTTTGGGGATCTAAAAACAGACAGGCCCCATTCGCCTGGCGTTTAAGGGTGATGTCTGCGACCGGCCCCTGAGCCGCTGCATGTCCCCACATTTCAACCGCCGTTATAACCGACTTGAGAGGCAGGGACAGATTCTGCCGCAATTGCTCCAGGTCCACCACAGTCAAGGGTATCCGCTCCTGACAGCAGCGACTGCAGCCGACGCAGTCGTTAAGTTCGGGCTGCCGGGATCGGTGCCAGCAAGCGGTATCCGACCAGCGGTTAAGAGCCTGCCGGTAATCTTCCACGGTCGCCCCCGGGTGACTTAGACGGACATCATAGCCCAATTGCCCCCGCCAGTAATAATCAATTATTTGCACCATGCCTAAATCCTTCGCTTATCAATCAATAAATTGATGGTTTGCCTGGTTTTTACCTGGTTTCATCAAGGCAAGACCTTAATGTACTCGACCCGCGCGTAATTATAAACCGCGATTACCTGCCCCGTCTGGTCATACACATAGTTTACGGAGGAACCGCCTTGTAAGAGTATACCACTTTTAGAAATGTCCAAATCCCGGACATAACCAACCAAGGGTTCGGTATTCCCGGTAAAATAAACTTCTACCCGAAATAAGGGCATAGACTCTTCCGCTGCGGGCTGCTTAATCACCGGCAATTGACACCCGGTTAAGCCAAACAGCAGAGACAAAAGTGCCAAAGTCATCCCGATTCGCTTTAAGCCGAGTTTCCAGCGACCATTTTTCAAGTGCTTCCCTCCTTTGAACTTGATAGAACCTTCATTATAAAATAGAAAACAAAAATTAAACGCTAAAGCTAAAAGGCAAACTTTAAGTTACTTCTCCGTCAGCGGCTTTTTATCTTTGACCGATTTGCTGAGCCCGGCGGAAAGCCGGCTTTTTTGAACCCAGGCCTTTAGTTGCTTATCCACTTGGTAGTGAACTCCGCCCCGTGTAAAGCGGCCGTTTTTGTCTTTAGTCCCGGCTGCCACCCCGGTTAATAGTTCAATCCCTTGATCTACGGTACTAATCGCCCAAACGTGGAACCGGCCGGCCTCAACTGCTTCCACCACTTCTTCTTCCAGCATCAAATTCCGCACATTCTGCTTAGGGATGATTACCCCTTGCTGGTTATTCAAACCGCGTTCCTTGCAAACCCGGTAAAATCCTTCGATTTTATAGTTGATTCCGCCGACCGGCTGGATTTCTCCCCGTTGATTGACCGAGCCGGTGACGGCAATGCCTTGGTCAATGGGCAAGCCGGCCAGGCTGGAGAGAAGGGCAAACAGTTCCGCGCTGGAAGCGCTGTCCCCGTCAATTCCTCCATACAACTGTTCAAAAGCGAGACTGGCAGAAAGAGCAAGCGGTTTATCCTGCGCGTACTGCGCTCCCAAATAACCGCTTAAGGTCAGAACTCCCTTGTCGTGAATCCGTCCGCTCATGCGGGTTTCCCGTTCGATGTTGACTACCCCGCGTTCGCCCATGAAAGTTTGGGCCGTAATGCGTGATGGTTTGCCAAATGCATAATCCCCGAGACTGTAAACGGCCAGGCCGTTTACCTGCCCTGATACCGCCCCTTCCGTATCAATCATGATCGTGCCTTCCTGGATCAATTCCTGTATTTTCAGTTCAATCCGGTTGGAACGAAAGTCTTTTTCTTTAATAGCCTTATCGACGTGGTCGGCGTAAACCAGCGGGGCACCCTCGATACCCGCCCAGTTCGCGGCTTCCACCACCACTTCACCGATTTGATTAAACAAGGTGGACAGCTTGTTTTGGTCATCCGCCAGACGCGAACTGTGCTCCACAATCCGGGCCACGGCGGTGCGGTCAAAATGCTTCAGATTATCCCGGTAACAGGCAGAGCTGATGAAACTCGCATAATTATCCATGTATTTACGGGAGCGGTCTACTTCGGTATCAAAGTCGGCCCGGATCTTGAACAATTTCCGGAAGTCTTCATCATACGCGTAAAGCAAATCATAAACGTACGGTTCGCCAAGCAGGATCACCTTTAAGTTAATCGGAATGGGTTGGGGATCTAGAGTTACGGCTCCCCCTAAATTCAGGTTGCGAAACACGCTTTCAATTACAACTTCCCGATTCCGCAAGGTTCGCTTTAAGGTATCCCAGACCTGGTAGTTTTTCAACACATCGGCAGCCTGGAGGATCAGGTATCCGCCATTGGCCTCGTGAATCGCGCCTTTTTTGACTTTGGTAAAATCGGTTGATAAAACCCCGAATTCACCCTCGTATTCAATCGTCCCAAACAGCTTGGCAAAGTTGGGATTCTTCTCCTCTACCAAGGGGGCGCCTTTAACTTCCGAATTGTCGACCAGCAGGTTGACCTGATAGCGGTTAAAGATATTTTGCCGGTTAAAGCGCAGAAACAGGGACATCGGGTTTTGGGCTTCCTCCCCTTTGTCCATAAAAATATCAAGATTATCCAAAAGATCATTCTCTACTTCTTCCAGGTACTCGATCACCTCAGGGAAATCCGCAAATTCGGTCATAATTTCTTTGGTTAGCGGCCCAATCGTTCCATGGCCTATTTCTTTATTCAATTTTAAAACCCGGTTTTTGACTGAACGTTCCAACTCCTTGTAGCGCCACATCGACTCATTCATCTTTTGCTGCACCTTGCGGTTTCGCCCCTGGATATCGTCTTTAACCTCTTCCGGCAGGTTTTCATAGTCGTCATCCCCGACCGGCTCCCCATCAATCAAAGGAATGCTCGCCAAACCGTTGCTGGTCCGGGAGATGCCAAACCCCAAAACTTTAGCGGAATTTTCCAATTCCTGAAAGACTTCGTTAGTGTCCAAATAGAATTTCTCTAAAATTTTATTCTTTAATCTCTCGTAATCTTCCCCGCTAAATACCCGCGGCAGCTCTTTTCTTAACTCTTCCACCAGCTGCGCCATGGCTTCTTTTAATTTCGCCCCTCGCCCTGGGGGCAGACAGAGGGACCTTGGTTTGTCCTTAAATTTGAAATTATATAAATACAACCAGTCGTTTGGCTGGGTACCGTTTTCCGCCAGTTCTTTAACCAGTTTGCAGGTCGAAGAGGTTTTGCCGGTGCCAGCCGGGCCGGTCACAAAAATGTTGTAGCCATGACTTTCGATCTGCAGCCCAAATTGGATTGCTCCTTTAGCCCTTTCTTGGCCGATAAATCCGTGCAGCGGGGAAACCTGTTCGGTAGTTTCAAACTCGAACTGCGTGTAGTCGCATTGATGCCTAAGTTGTGCTCCGGCAACTCGAAGGGCTTTTTTCATCTTGTTTTGGCCTTCCTTTCCGAAATAGATGGGGATAATAACCATAACCACTACTATATTTTATGCGGCAGCCCTTTTCTCCCATGAACGCAACCTCAAATAATTCAGTTAAATGCCAGCTGGCTGGCTGTTAAACTGCCTGGTATACATTCACAACCTGCATATTCTTCGACAAACGCTTGATTATTTCCTGCTGCTCATCTGGAATGATTGAAATCTTGGGTTTGGCTGGACTGGAAAAGAAAAAACCTCCTGTGCAGGAGGCAATGTAGTGAAGGAGGGTATGTAAAGTTAAAAAATCAATTCAGTTCTTTAATTATAAATATTAGACACAATTTAGAAAATTCCTGCTAGATAAAAAAATATTTTTGCCAAATTTATTAAAAATGTTTTCGCCTGTTCACCCGGCTTAGAAAATTAGAACGCAAGGTGGCTAGCCCTGCGTTTTGGCTCATTCTATTCTTGTCCTTAATCGAAACCGTTCCTCTCTTTATAGAAGAATCTCCCTACTTAGAAATTCCTGCTTTATAGACACCTAGACAGTTGCCCGCCCCCGCCATTGCAATCTCCACAGGCGTCTAAGCTGCTTTTAGGCTTCCTCTAAAGTTGGGTGCAAAAGCTTCGCTTCCAAACGGGCGACAACCGCCTCCAGCAGCACGGCAAAGGCTACGCCGGGATCAAAATCGCCACTTGCACTATACATGGGCACTGAGGTTAAGCCCTTTTGGATAAAGGAACCGGTCCTCTTCATCTCCTGCAAAACCTTCAGGTGAGCATAATCCCCCTGCTCCATAATCCGTTCCAAGGCGTGCAGGGCATTAGCCCGAACCAGATACTTTTCGTGCGGGTCCTGCACCAGTTTCAAAAGAATCCGGGCCAAATCGGGGTTAGTCAGGCGATCGAGACAGCCCGCTACTGTTCCCCGGATTATCTCCGCTTCCTGCCGGTTTAACAAGATCTTGAGTAAAACCCACTGTGAACGCTCCCGGGCGGTCGGGGTCAAACTGGGCGTGCTCGCTATAATCCTTGGCTCTTCCGCTAAAACGCCCAAATTAATCCGGTGCCCCAAAATATCGTATACCTTGCTGGAATCCCCGCCATCAATGACCGAAAAAATCGTCCATATCGTGGTTCGGCGCACCTCTTCCGGCCAACCCGACTGCTCAGTGAGGGTAAATAATTGATCAATTACCTCTTCGCCTCCGATTACCCCGAGCTGCTCTATTACAGCGCACAGGAAAGGCAGCGGTACATCGGTTTGGTATAAAAGTCGGTTTAACATCCGGACGTTTTTCTTGGTCCGGGGAAGATAAGCAATACACTGCTGCCGAGTTTCCCAAGAGAAACTATCACTTTCTACAATCAGGCCAAACACCCGGTCCACCTCGCGCCCCGGATAACGGGAAAGAACTGTAGCGGCCCAGTGCAATACTTCTTCGGAATGGGTGGGATCCTGCAACAGTTCAATGAGCGGACGCCGAAAAACCGGAAAAATACGCTCGTTTTCCGCTAATAGAAAAAGAATTCTGCGTCGGGCCAAATCCGGACCTTCGTATAAAATTTCCACTAGTTTTATCTGTAGCTTGCGTTGATTCAAGTATTGGGAAATTAAGGCGCAGACATCCCGAAACAGCGGCCAGTGTGCCGGCTCCATGGTGCAGAACAATTTCATAATAGGAGGGACGATCTGGGCAGCTGGGGCATCTTCCAAAGCCCGAATCACAGCATAACGTACGGCCGGGCTCGGTTCATCCAGCATTTCCACTAACCGGTTTTTAATCGGCAGCAGCCGACCCTGTACCTTCTGAAAAAACTTAACACCTAAAAAACGCCGCGCTTCCACCGGGTCATGGAGCAACTGCAAAATTTGCTGCAGCGCTGCTTCCGTTCCGCTGGGAATATTATTTCTTAAGAAATGAACTACCTTTTCTTCTTCCCCGCGGAGCAGCCAGGTTACTGGATCAGCCTCTTCTGTTAAAGCCGGGCAACTGGATATTTTCATCTTAACGCGGTTAATTAACGACGAAATTTCCTGAATATACTCCCTGGTCCAATCCTGCGTCTCCTCCCCTTCCGGTGCGGAAACCGGTTTTTGCAGGTGGGCCAGCACCTGCTCGGCTATTTTTAATATTTCGGAGGCAAACTCCACGTAAGGCAGCCGAAACTCCTGCCGCAGCACATACTCTTCCAAGTCGTTTTCAGGGAAGTGGCTGCTGATATGGTAAAAATCCGAAAGCACGACTTCATTTCCCTCAAAATGGACACTAAAATCAGCTAAACGGGGGCACAGCTGTTCCTGCGTACAGCCACAGGGAAACAACACTTCATCTAAAGCAATGTCCTCAAAATCGAGTACTGCTTGATGTCCTTTGAGCGCAGCCAGCAATAAACGATGCACCGCGGGCGCCAGACTCCAAAGTTCTCCGAAAAAAAACACCCGCTCGCCAATAATTAAATCTACACTGGCGAACAAGCCGTCTTCCCGAGAAACAGTCAGCCAATCATAGGTGATAATCCGAAACAAAACCTCTCCCCCTTGTTGGTGCGCTGACCAAACCTGCGATTACTTACTCGTAATATAATACGCCAATTCCCAACCAGGAACAAGAGAAACGTCCCGGAAAAATAAACCGGCCGCTAGACCGATTTAACTAAAAAAACGCTTCGAATCTGGGCCAGAACTGCTCCCAGAAGGGGGCGTGCACCGGACAGCTGGTGATAGGTTCGGTGTCGGTGCGAAAAGCAGCTGACATTTGGCGCGGACAGTTGGCCGTGGCTAAGGCTCCGCTGTCGAGGCAAATATTGGCCGGCGTAATGCCCGCAGGTTGGTTAAAATCTTGCATCGGCACTTCCTTTAAGGCTTCCCGCGTAAAATTAGCCCAGATGGGTCCGGCTACTCGGCCGCCGGCTCCTACCGGTTTTTCGGGCCGGTCATAACCGAGATAAACCGCGGTTACCAATTCCGGAGTATACCCCACAAACCAGGCATCCTTCGATTCCTGGGTAGTACCGGTCTTGCCGGCGGCCGGCCGCTGCACCAAAGCCTTGAGGTGCGCCCCGGTACCGCCCGGCATTAACACCCCTTTAAGCATGTCCGTCACAATATAAGCCGTGCGCGCATCAATAGCTTCGCGCGCTGCCGGATGATGTTCCTCCAAGATCCGACCGTTTATATCGATAATCCGCTGAATATAGAAGGGTTCATTCCAATAACCCCCACTGGCCAAGGGGGCATAAGCGCCGGCCAGTTCCACCGGGGTTACTTCAAAAGAGCCTAAGGCTAAGGAAAGGTAAGGCTTTAATTCACTGCGGATCCCCATTCGGCCGGCATATTCCTGCAGCACAGCCGGACCTATTTCATTATTCAGTTTTACGGCAATAACGTTGTCCGAGATCATCAGCGCCTCTTTTAAAGTAAAGGCCCGGTAATGATAAGGGTTATCCCCGTAATCAGACGGTTGATAGACTGAACCGTCTTTTTGAGGATAGGCATATGGTTCACAGGAAACCATCCGGGCAGGAGTATATCCCCAATCAATCAGGGCCGTGTAAAGAAAAGGTTTAAACGCTGAGCCGGGCTGCCGTTTGGCTTGAAAAGCCCGGTTGAACTTACTGCGGCTATACTCCCTCCCCCCCACCAGCGCCCTAATCGCGCCGGTTGCGGGGTCTAAGGCTATCAGGGCTCCCTCTAATTCGGGGTCGTATTTATTTAGACCCGCGGCAAATGCCTCCTCGGCGGCCTGCTGCATTTTTAAATCGAGCGTCGTGTAGATGGTTAAACCTTCGTTATAAAGCCGGTCCGCGCCATCGGGATAGGTGTTTACGATATGCTCCCGAATCTCATCCAAAACATAGGCAGCGTGCGGCGAGGGCCGATCGGGTTTGTCGACTTGGATTGGTTCCAGTTTGATCTTCTCTGCCTCGTCCGTGGTTAACTTGCCTAACTCCACCATCCGGTTTAAGACCACGTCCCGTCGGTTTCGCGCCCCTTCCGGTTTTAAGAAAGGAGAATAATTTCCCGGGGAGCGGATGATCCCGGCCAGCAAAGCGGCTTCGGAGCGGGTTAAGTCTTTGGCCGCTTTCCCAAAATAAGTCTGGGACGCCATCTGGATGCCATAGGCGCCGTGCCCAAAATAAATTCTATTTACGTACATGGTTAAAATCTCGGGTTTAGTAAAATGCTGTTCCAGACTTAAGGCATAATATATTTCCTTCAGCTTGCGGTCCCAAGTCCGTTCCGGGGTAAGATACAAATTTTTGGCCGTTTGCTGTGTAATCGTACTGCCGCCTTCCACGATTTTTTGGGCTTGCAGATTAGTGATTGCCGCCCGCAAAATTGCGCGGGGATCTAAGCCCAGGTGCTGATAAAAACGGGTGTCTTCAATGGCCACCACTGCCTCTAGGAAAAAGGGGGCGATATCCTCCAGCTTAACCTCTTCTCGATTTTCCGCGTACAAAGAGCCAATCAGCTGCCCCTGGGCATCATAAACCTTTGACGGCACCGCGATTTGCGGGGCCGGCAGCTCGGCCCACTGGCAGCCGGCGAGACTCAAAGTCCCAAGAAGCAGCAGGCTTAATATTAAAACGCTTATCCAGATTTTACGCATGGCTTTGCTCCTTATCCGCAATACTCGACTCTTCTATTTTAACCATTTGCGATTAATTCCAAATGTCCTTTGGCGGATGCTGATTGAAGTGCTATAATACAATGGTGAACGAGTGTTAAGGAGGTGGTCAAAATCGACCCGATACCGAATCGATGGGATTCAAAAGATTCAAAGCAGCTGGCAAAAAGCGGCGAAATTATCCGGAGGGTTGTAATCGGCCACCAACCGGTAACCCCTCCCTAAGGGGGGCAGCAGATGCCATGATTAAGGTTTACTTTTACAAAGATGAGGAAAACCGGATTTACACGGACGTAAGTCTGGGTAACGTTGCAGAACTCCTTAAATCCCCGGAGGATTTGCTCTGGGTTGATGTCTTTAACTGTGACGACTTGGAACTTAATTATATTGGAAAAATTTTTGACTTCCACCCCTTGGCGATTGAGGACTGTCTGCAGTTAAGCCCTCGGGCCAAAGTGGATAATTACGATGACTACTTCTTTTTCGTTTTTCACGCCCTGCACTACGATGAAGAGAGCGAGGACGAGCTGACCACTTCCGAGTTGGATGTTTTTTTGGGGCAAAATTATATTGTGACGATTCATAAGCGCCCGCTGGCAGCCGTAGGCAGAGTGGTGAAACAGTGTCTGCAGCATAACCGGTTAATGGACCGGGGGCCCGATTACCTGCTTTATTCCATCGTAGACGTTATTGTAGACGATTACTTCCCGATTATTGACCGGATTGGGGAACGGATTGATGAATTGGAAGACGAATTGTACACTGATCCGGCCCGCGAAATCACGGATGAAATTTTAGCAATCAAAAGGACCACCCTGCTCCTTAGGA
>CAYXHK010000026.1:0-15583 GCA_964464665.1 uncultured Syntrophomonadaceae bacterium | reverse complement strand
CTTAAATTATAACCTTAATTCCGCGGAATTTTAACGTCCGCATGAAAGTCTTCCTGAATCTTGCCGGTAAACATGGACTTCAGCACCGGCATACCTTCCGCCAAATCCAGGTATACATGAACCATAACGAGGAGGATAAACAGCCAGGTTACACAGTAGTGGATCAGCCGGATTACGAGCGGGCCTCCCAGAGCGAAAGCCCAGGTAGCTAACCCAGTCGGATAATACATGATAAAACCGGTAATCACCTGCACCAGGATCAATAATACAACCCCGGTATACATAGCCTTTTGTCCCGGATTGTATTTGCCGTAATCCGGGTGTTTGTTACTGATAAACAGATAATACTTGGCCAGACTGCCAAAATCTTTAATGTCGGAAAGCCTAAACAAGACATTCCGGTAATCTTTGGTATAGACCGCATACCATACCCGGGCGATGGTTCCAAAGATCAACACCCACATAAAGATAAAATGAATCGTCCGCGGAGTATCCATACTGCTAAATAAGGTAAACTGCAAAGGGCTGTGAATATAAAACCCGGTAAGGGTCAGCAGGGTTATCGAGATCATGTTTGTCCAATGGAAGACCCGAATCGCTGCTGGGTGCCTTTGGATCATTTTTGATTTCTGCGACATACTCCTACCCCCCTATTAATAGACTTGGTATTCAGCGAGCACCTTTTTATCCGGAGTCATCAGGTGAATAGCGCACCCAAGGCAGGGGTCGAATGCCCGGACAATCCGTACCAGCTCAATCGGATTCTTAGGATCTTTAACCGTGGTGCCAACCAAAGCCTCTTCAATCGGCCCCCGCTGCCCTTTCTCATCCCGGGGAGAGGCATTCCAGGTAGTCGGAACTACGGCATTATACTTAGCGGTTTTGCCCTTTTCAATCTTGATCCAGTGTCCCAATGCGCCGCGGGCTGCTTCGGTGAGTCCCATTCCATGGCCTTCCTCTGGAATAATATGCGGTGTACAGACCGGTTGACCCGGCTGCAGCTGGAGAACCCATTGCTCCATGGCCTTGGCTACATCTAAACACTCTACTGCGCGGGCAAAGTGTCGACCCATTACCGAGAAGGCTTTATCGCCTAATCCCCGTACGGCTTCGTTCTTCCCGACCCACATTCGGGCTAAAGGTCCTACTTCCATCGGTTTTCCGTCGTAGCGGGGGGCTTTTAACCAGGAGTAAGCGCCGGGCTTCCGCGGATTCGGGGTGATTACACTCTCACTCGGATGGCGGCTGCCGGCCGTGTCGTCATTATACCAGGAGTACTTAACTTCTTCCGTGATTAAATCTGGGGTTATGGCAATATCCTTCCCGTTAACAAAGGCTCCCCGTTTAAAGAAGCCATTCGCTCCCTGAGGATCAGCAGAGCTTTGCGGGAAAGCGCCAAAAGACATTAAGTTCTTGCAGCCTGGCCCAACTTCCAGGTAATCCGCGTAAACTTCGGCAACGGCTTTGACGGTCGGAACATAGACATTTTCTATAAAACCCTTGAGTTCTTTAAGCCGGTAACTGAAATCAATAACCTTCTGGGCATCAACCTTTTCAGTTGCACCGCCGGGTACGATCGACTGCGGATGCGGAGCCCGTCCACCCCAAATAGTCAGCATCTCATGGGCTTTTTTCCGCATATTCAGGGCCTGTACATACTGTTCAACTGCGGCTTTGTTAACCGCATCCGGCAACCGGTATTCTCCCTCCACTTCATACCGGGGAACGAAGGGCGAAACCGCGAGTCCAGCCCGGACAATATCTACATAATCCAAGGCGGCCAGATGATAGAAATGCAGGATATGCGATTGAATAAAATTGGAGCCCAGGATTAAGTTGCGAATGATCCGGCCGTTGTCCGGCACTTCTAGCTTAAACGCATCGTCTAAGGCCAGGGTCGAAGCTGTGGCATGTCCGACTGGGCAAACCCCACATATCCGCATCACAAATTGCTGAGCATCCCGGGGATCCCGTCCCTGTAAAATCAGTTCAATTCCCCGAAAGAGAGCGCCGGAGCTTCGCGCATCAATAACTTTACCGCCGTCAACCTCGGCTTCGATTTTTAAGTGGCCTTCGATACGAGTAATCGGATCAATAATAACTTTTTGCGCCATTACTTGTCACCCTCTTTCTCTTCGTGCTTGCCCGGGATACGCCCCGTAGCCACATTGCCAATCAGGTGACCGCCAATTCCGGCTAGGGTAAGAGCGCCTAATGCGGTTCCCACTGTATCCGCACTAACTTTAGTTTGGGGCCCTAAAGAGAATTCGGGCAACCGTGCGTATATTGGTCCATCGGGGAAACTGGGTTCGGTACAACCGATACAAGGTCCGCCACATCGGATACAAGCATTAACTCCGCTGTTCCACTGGCGATAAGTTACATCACAATGCGCGTAAGGTCCGCGGCAGCCGATTTCCAAAAGACAGCCCGGATCGCTGAAGTTCGCGGCGAATATCCCGTTATCAAAGAACTGCCGTCGCGGACAGTTGTCGTGAATAATCCCCCCGTAGAACATTACCGGACGTCCAAACTTATCCAGCTTGGGTAATTCTTTGTAGAGCAGAATATGGGCCAGCGTGCCGACAATCCAGTCCGGATGGGGCGGGCAGCCGGGGATGTTAATGATAGCTTTGCCGGACAGTACTTCTGATACCGGTACGCAGCCGGTCGGATTAGGATCGGCCGCTGGAATTCCACCATAAGCGGAACACGTTCCCACGCTGAGAACGGCAGCTGCTTTTTGTCCAATTTCCTGAACCAGGCTGGCAAAGGTAATCGGTTGGCCATCGTGAGTTTCGCCGAGGGTGCAATAAAGTCCTTCGTCCTTCACTGGAACAGCGCCTTCTACTACTAAATAAAATGCTCCGGCATTTTCCTCCGCAGTTTTCATCATGGTTTCCATAGCTAAATCGCCGGAGGCACCCATGATGTTGGAATGATAATTCAGACTGATTACATTCAGCAGAACCTCTTTAATATCGGGATGAACCGTATTTAACAAAGAGATTGAACAGCCGGTACAGGATGCCCCCTGCAGCCAAATCACTGGCGGATTTCCAGCAGCAACGGCTTCCTTCAAAAATGGAGCCAAAAACCCGGACATACTAATTGCCGCGGTTCCACCGGCACATAATTTAAAAAAATCCCGGCGGCTAAGTGCCATACTTTATTCCCTCCCTACACCTATATAAATCTAGTCCACCAAATATTTATCGGGCAAGCTCAGTCCAAACCCTATTTATTTTTTTAATTTTACTCCAATTCTAATTTGCCGTAACTGAGCCTTACCTTCTCACCCCCTTTTCGAAAGCTTAATTTATTAGCAATGGAGAAAAACCATTTGACCCCTGTCAAAATAATGGAACTGGTCAGGCTGTTTTTTCACCATACACCTAAAACCAAACCGGTAATTATTCTCACTAATGTCTAATCTGACTCAAGGTAAACGACTAACTGTTTTTAACCCGGTCAATTAACCATTGTATCCAAGCGGTTATGCCCTCGCCCGTCTTTGCCGAAATAAAGAACACTTCTGCTTCCGGATTAAGCTGCGTCATATCCTTTTGCAGGATTTCCAGACTAAAATCCGTATACGGCTGCAAGTCGAGCTTATTTACCAAAACCGCCCGCGACTCCCGAAACATTAGCGGGTATTTGGTTGGCTTATCATTACCTTCGGTAACGCTGATCAACATAGCTTTCAGGTTCTCGCCTAAGTCAAACTCCGCCGGACAGACTAAATTACCCACATTCTCAATTACCAATAAGTCGATCTCGGCCAAAGGCAAATTTTGGGCGGAACGGGCAATCATGTTGGCGTCCAGATGACAAGCCCCGTCCGTATTGATCTGAACAACCGGAATCCCGTGGGCGGCAATGCGCTCGGCATCTTGGGTCGTACAAATATCCCCTTCAATAACCCCAATGCGCAGTTTCCCTTTAAGATCCTCAATCGTCTTTTCCAGAAGGGTGGTCTTACCCGCCCCTGGCGCGCTCATCAAGTTTAAAACAAAAATTCCCTGTTCTTTAAAGAGCTGCCGGTTCTGCTCCGCCATGGCTGCATTAGCATCTAAGATATTACTGATCAGTTTTACTTTCATTTTTAAACCATTCCTTTCTTGAGGCACAAAACGTCATGAAAATTACTTTCAGACTTAAACCTCGCTTCATAATAATGTTATTGATCGGGTAATCCTATATTCTGATAATTGGTTTATTAGTTCATGGTTTGTTGGTTTGTTGATTCATGATTTGTTGGTTGTTTCCTTGATTGGTTGATTCGTGTTAATTTGTTGGTTCATTGGTTTACTGCTTAATCACCTTCGTAAGAATCGACGTACAGTTCACGACCGCCTTTTATCCGGTTCTCCGAGCTCCCACAACTGGGACAAACAAAACGATATTCCTCTACCGTGTAATCTTTGCCGCAATTTAAACATACAGCCGTCAGTTCGGTTTCTTGAATATTTAAGGTTGACTTATGCAGCCAGTCCTCGGTTTGGGACAATACTTCAAAAGCAAACCGCAGCGAATCCGGTTGGGCCGCCGTCATTTTACCCACGACCAAATTGATAACGGATATCCGCTTAATCCCTTCTCTTTGCGCGCTATCTCGCAAAATATGGATTACCTCCTGCATCAAACCTAGTTCGTGCAAGCATTCACCTTCTTTCCCAGCATTTGTTAGACTTTTGAAATTTATCTCAAGTATTAAGTATACCAAGTCCATAATAAAACCAAAGACCGACTCCTTAATTTGAAAAGGTAATCGGTCATAGCTAAATAAGCCGGCTATTATTAATACTCCTTTCCAAAAGGGAGGCACATCCGTTTCCGGCAGACCGGCCAAGATCCTTTAATGTACCCTATCGGCCAAAGCACCATGAGACTGCAGCAATAACCGTCTTTTAGGGGCAAATGGCTCGGAGAAATTTTCTATTTTATCCGGTCTTTGTATAACATAAATTTATGCGAGTTATAACCAAACGGGGTGATTATCCGAATATATCTATTCGACATAATCTCTCATTATCCTGCTTTAGGTTTAAAGATTTATTCGTTTCCCAACCATAAAACCAAAAACCGACCCCCTCTTTGTTGGAAAGGAAATCGGTCATAGCCAAATAAGCCGGCTATTATTAATACTCCTTTCCAAAGGGAGGCACATCCGTTTCCAGCAGAAAGACCAGCCAATGGTCCTGCATGTGCCCTATCGGCCAAAACACCATGAGACGGTTGAACCTGCTTTTAGGTGTAAATGGCTCGGAGATAACTATTTTATTTTCAAATTTTAGGCATTCAGTACTCATCTAACAGATTATAATCAATCACGCATGTCATATCACATCATAACACAACCTATTTATTCGACACAATACCGTTATATCCTTTTTTGCCCCTATAAATTCATTCCCACCACCTATACAAAGTAAAAACCCACTCCAAGCAAAAATTTAGCCGGCATCAGCCAGGCTCCAGATTACTCCCTGAAGAAGATCGCTTTCACTCACCACCAGTTCGGACTGACCGGTCCTTTCCATGATCTCTAAAAGCAAGGCGGTCCCGGCCAAGATTATATCGGCCCGCTCTGGCTGTAAACCCACCACTGTTTTACGTTCGGCCAGCGACATAGCCGACAGGGATTTTAGCAATTTCTCTACCACGGACCGCTGCAGTATAAACCCGTGTACCCGTTCCGGCTGATATACCGCCAGCCTTTGCTCTATCGCCGCCAAGGTGGTAATCGTTCCGCCCACCCCCACCAAAGAGGATTCTTTGCGGTTTAACAATTCCGCCAAAACTTCGGCGCATAATATCGGCAGTTCACTTAATGCCAATGGGTTCTCCGCTATTTTCACCGCACCCAGCGGCACACTGTAAACCTGAATCCGATTCAACCCCGCCCAAATAAATTCGGTGCTTCCCCCGCCAATATCCAAAACTGTGGGATCCGCCACCTCAGCAAGACCCCGGGTTACCCCGTCAAAACTTAACTGCGCCTCCGTTTCACCCGATATAATCTCCACCAATAATCCAATCCGCGCTGCCAGCTCGATAAACTGCGGCGCGTTTACCGCTTCCCGGATAGCACTGGTGGCCACAATCCGCAAACCATCGACTCCGATTTTCTGCAGGTCTGCGGAATATTCCTGAAGCGTCTTAAGCGACCGGGCCATCGGCTCCGCAAGGAGTTTCCGAGAAATTCCGGCACCCTGGCCAATCCGGGTTATCTGCATTTTAGTTTGCAGTGGTAGAATTTTACCCCCCTGTACCTTGGCCGCCAACATCCGGATGGAATTCGTCCCCACATCGATTGCCGCATAAACCTTACCCATTGCCTTTACCCTCCAAACATAAAACAGAGCATTCGTAGAATGCCCTTATTATTTTAAAAAGCTTATCCTCTATTAAATTTGACCATATTTATTAAAACCAGCAAACCCTCATTGTTCTTACCGGTGCCAGGATTAAAAGCCCCGCGCGCCCCGACCGCCCCGTTTAGAATCAATATTTCTTTTCAGGGTTTGCTGTCGTTCGTCACTTTCCTTCATAAACTTAACCAGTTTATCCTCAAGTGATTCCCGCGGTCTTCGCGAACCCCCACCGCTAGGTCTGGCTGTCGCCTGTTTGATTGATAAACCGACTTTGCCTTTGGGGTCTACATTAATCACTTTAACTTTTACGCGATCATTTTGTTTAAGGTAATCATTGACATCCTTAACATAGGTGTCCGCGACTTCCGAAATATGCACCAGTCCAACCTGGCCATCCGACAGGGTCACGAATGCCCCAAAATTAGTAATGCCGGTAACAATTCCTTCGACAATGCCACCCACCGCAATGGTCATAAACCAGAGATGCCCTCCTAAGTTTAGTATTATGCATTTTTATTCTAACTAATCTACCGAATTTGTCAAGGCAGATAAGGCTTCATTTAGAAAAAATCCGAATGTTTTAAAGTTATTTAGTCACGACTATCTCCAGCCGTCCCTAAATCAAGCAGAACCCTTTCCCCCGGCTTAACCATGCCTAATTCCTCGCGGGCCAGCCTTTCAACCGCCGCATCCGTTCCCAGCCAGATTATTCTTTCCTGAAGTCCCTGATTTACCGTTTGAATCTCTAGTTTCCGCTTTTCCAACTCCGCGATCCGAATATTTAATTCCTGAATTCGTTGGTATTGAGGCAGCCACCATGCCAAACATACAAATCCGATACCGCACAACAACAGAATCCCCCAGGTTTTCCAGGGCAACTTCCGCTTCATCTGGAGCCGGGCGCGCTGTTTTCGACGCCCAGTTTTCCGATTTGATGCTTTCGGGCTGGCTGAAGATGCGTTTAATTCATCCAACAATCCAACTCTATTCAAGATCACTATCCTCCCGCTCTCCAAAAATCCCCAAGGCGTCCCCGGATAGAATAATCACGACCTCATAACCCTTGGCCCTGGCTCGATTAAATAAAGTAGCTACCGTGCTGGCGCTAATGCTCAGGGTCCTGGCAATTTCTTCGTTAGAACGTCCCATTTCCTTTAGCGCAACAACCTGCCGCTCCCTAAAGCTCAGTTTTTCTACGCCTCTTATTTCTAATTTCACTGGTTACCCCGTCCTTTAGCTTCAGGGACGTTTGTATTTAAATGAATTTGTCCACAATTTATCCACATTATGTGTACAACTTTTGTACAAATATACTACAAATTTATTACGTTTCCGGATTTCATTCATATTCTACATTCAACTTTAAATTCCTGCCTTGCTGACTAAATTTTTTCATAATTAGCTTCAATTATAGGCAATAGAAAACTCCTGCTATTTTAGTACAGGAGCTTAAAACGGCTCGGCCGGAACGCTTTTCAAGCATAATTATAAGCGGCATTTCCTGGTCAAATAAAGTTCCCAACGAATTTAAGTGCGTCGTTTCCACTTTGGGATAAGCTTTTTCCCCTGCGCCAGCGCCCGGGCAAACGGGGAAAACAACCAGCGCACTCCCATGCTCAGCCATCCCACAGGCACTACCACAATTCGGGTAAGCCAGCGCACGGGCCAAATAAATAGATTAATCAAAAAATTATAGGCGGTGATTAAAAAACGGAACAGTCTCTGCAGACAGCGCAGCGTCGTTCGGCTGAACCAGCGCAGGTGAACCCCCACGCCCACGGCTAAGCCCAAGAATACATAGGCCCTCACTTCACCCCAGTTACTAAGCAGCAATATACTAAAAACCACGGCAGCCAGCACCAGCCAAAATAGCAAATCCGCCACTTGGGTCAGCCATTTGGCCGGCCGGACAAACTGAAAGAGCACCCGATAAAAATCAAACAGAAATCCCATCAAGATTCCCAGGGTAACGGTCAGGCCAAACGCTTGCACCTGTTGGCATAACGTGGTCATTTTGCCACCTACCTAAGCAGCTTTTCCACAAAGTTTCGGCCCCGACCGCTTCTATTTCCCCGTTCATCCCGATAGTCAAATGAATTCAGCATTCCATCCACGGTTAACTTGCCGGCCACCAGATCCAGATGAGTAATATGCAAACCCTGGCCTTTCAAGGTTAGGGCTCCTTGTTGGGTATCTACCCGAATTTCCTTTTCGTCAAAACTGTCTACGCTTAAGATCCCGGTCAGACTAACCTGCTGCCGGTTTCGGAGAGAAAGCTCATGTACCTCGGTCATCTGTTCCGCCTCCCTTGTTTCCCCATAATTATGTCTTGTTTCCATGTTTATGCTGGGGGTGCAGAACCTATGACCGGATTTTAGGATTATATATCCGAAACGGAATCAGCGGAATCCAGGATTCGATATAATTCCTGCGCCTGATTCGCCTTAACGTTTTCAGCTATAGCGACCACCTCAACGTTTAGTTGCCGCGAGCCAAAACCGATCCGAATCCGGTCTCCCGGTTCAACCTCAGTTGCTGCTTTAGCTGGCCGCCCATTCACCAGCACCCGGCCCGCGTCGCAAACCTCCTTGGCTACGGTTCGGCGCTTGATTAGGCGAGATACTTTCAGATATTTGTCTAAGCGCATGCCGCTGCTTCAACCTCCTAATCAAAAAACAAATCAGGCCCTTTAATAAGAACCTGATTCTTTCCCGATTCTTAAATATGTCTTAATTGCTCACTGCATCTTTCAAGGCCTTGCCAGCCTTAAAAGCGGGAACCTTGGTGGCCGGGATTTCAATTTCTTCGCCGGTTTGGGGATTACGGCCCTTACGTGCTTCACGATCCCGGACTTCAAAAGTCCCAAAACCAACTAGTTGTACCTTATCTCCCTGGGAAAGTGCCTCTTCGATTGAAGCAAACAAAGCATTAATAACCCTTTCTGATTCCTTTTTGGTTAAGTTAGCCTTCTCGGCAACCGCACTAACTAGTTCGGTTTTGTTCACTTCCATATCCCTCCTGTAAGAAAATTTGGTTCACCAACAACAACTACTGGATTATTCGCTAAATACCTTGGTTTTCCTGCCTGGATATATATTTTTTTCATATTAATCCAAGATTTTCTTCAGTTTTGCCTCTTCCCACCAAAAATCCATCTCCTCGAGACTCATTTCACGTAATTTTTTACCCGCTTCGCTACCCTTTTGTTCAATGTAATTAAACCGCCGGATAAACTTATCAATCGTTCGGCTTAAGGCTCCTTCCGAGTCGACCTTTAAATAACGGGCTAAATTCACGATCGAAAAAAACAAGTCTCCCAGTTCTTCAAAAATTGCTGCTTGATCGCCCTGGTTCAGAGCTTCCTCGAGCTCTCCAAATTCTTCTCGAACCTTCTGCTTTACCCCCTCCACCGATGGCCAATCAAATCCTACCCGCGCCGCCTTAGATTGTACCTTGTCCGCCCGCACCAGAGCCGGCAGGGCTGACGGAATGCCGGCTAAATAGGATTCGGTTTCCGGATCTGCTTTAGCCTCCTGCTGTTTAATCTCTTCCCAATTGATTAAAACCTCACCCGTTGACTTTACCTTTTCTTCCCCAAATACGTGCGGATGACGTCTGATCATTTTCTGGGTTATCTTAAGTATTACATCATTAATATCAAAATATTCATTTTGCTGGGCTAAGGCCGCGTGAAATACGATTTGCAGCAATAAATCGCCCAATTCGTCGGCGAATTTTTCCATATCCCCCTTATCCAGGGCCTCGATAACCTCGTAAGTTTCCTCGATCAAATAGGGCCGCAAAGAGGCGTGGGTCTGCTCCCGGTCCCAGGGACAACCATCGGGGCCCAGCAAGGCATCCATAACCGTCACCAATTTATCCAAGGGGTAAAGACTAGCCCCGCTTATTCGCCCGTCCTCCGCTTCCTGGGGAGCCGCAGGATTGGGCGGTAAATACACACTGGTTAAGTGGTCAACCCAAGGCAGGCGGTCGAGTTCATATAAAGGCAGCTCCACTAAATGCTCCGCCCCGGGTATCCCGGCCGCTTTAACTACCCAAACCTTAAAATCATCCGGGTAGTATTCCATTAACGTCAGTTTAACCTCCGAAGCGATCCGGGGGTTATATACCTGCAGCACAATATTGGCCAATTTCGGCTGGGGGTGAATCGTCTCTAAAGACAATCCGTCCAAAATACACAGACCCCGGGTTGGGTCTACGCCCAGGCTGGTATACATGGCTTCAATCCCGCTCATGGCCGGGATGATTTCCACCTCTACGTCCGTCAAACCAGTCTTAGCCTGCTCCAGTAGCATTTCTACCGCTCTTTCGGCAACCAGAGGATGTCCAGGAACCGCAAAAACGACTGGACCGGCTGCCGCCGGCGCTGTTTGGGCGGTTTTAAGCAGAACCTCCGTCATGGTCTCATAAACTTCCCTAAAAGAAAGCTTCTCCTCGTACAAGTAGTCAAAAGACGTATATTCAAGGCCCCGCCTTTTCAACTCCGCTGCTGCCGGATGTTGTTCGGTCCGCAAAAAAATCTGTTTCGCCGAGCGCAGGGTTTCAAAGGCTTGTACCGTTAACTGTTGCCAGTCCCCCGGGCCTAACCCCACCACTACTATTCGCTGCATTAAATTATCCCCTTATCAACTTAAAATACTGTAACCAGTAAGCTAGCTTTGTTCCTAAACCCGGGATCATTTCCAAATCCCGACGCTTGAGCCCCCCCGAAAGGAGAATGCCTAAACCATATATAATCCCGGCGAGCAGCACCACCAGCACCGTTGCTAAATGGCCGCTGCCCAACGCGATTTGCCAGCGTTCATATGTCAGATTGACAA
Organism: uncultured Syntrophomonadaceae bacterium; assembly: GCA_964464665.1. Lineage (GTDB taxonomy): Bacteria > Bacillota > Ch66 > Ch66 > Ch109 > CAYXHK01. The sequence goes on along the minus strand of CAYXHK010000026.1, from coordinate 4,365 downwards.
ATACCGCCATTATTGTAACCGCTAGGCCGGGTTTTAGCAAGATTAAAACCCAAGGCGGGTTGTAGCCGAGCAGGCGCCGCAGGCTCAAAAGATTCAAACCGGCGGCCACGGCAAAGGTAACCCCGGTAGCAATCCCCGCTCCCTGGATACCAAAGGCTGGCTGCACTACCAGCAGATAGTTTAAGCCGACTTTCAGGATACTCGCCAGGATCAGATGCCGGACCGGCACGATCGTTTTACCCAAACCTTGCAAAACCCCAGAAGTAACCTGATATAAACCCAGAAAAAATACGGCCGGGGCCATCGCCTTAAGCGGCAGGCCCGCTTCCGGCACCCCGTAAAGCAGGTCGCTAATCGGGATCGCCAGGATATAAAGTCCGACTGCAGCCGGCATAGATACCATTCCCACCACCCGAATCGCAATGGTCAAGCGCCGACGCACCGTCTCCCACTGCTGCTGCACTGCCGCACCGGAAATGGCCGGCACTAAACTGGTGGCCAAGGCAATCGTAATTACCCCCGGTAAATTGATCAAAGTCCCAGCCATTCCGGAAAGCTGCCCAAACAGTTCCGTAGCCTCCGACATCGTATAACCCGCTTGCTGGAGCCGCTGCGGCACCATAAAAGCATCCAGGGTTTGGACAAAAGGCAGCACCAAAGCGCCAAGGGCAATTGGAAAGGCCAGGGTAACTAATCGTTTCAACAGGGAGAAGGTTCCTTCATTAGCCGAACGAAACGAAGGGACCATACTGTTTGGCACCGGTTTATAGCGAAAGTAAATTATGAGCAACACCAGCAACCCGGCCAGTCCCCCGGTTACCGCCCCAAAAGTAGCCCCGGCTGCCGCGAATTCCAGACCCCGCGGAAGGAGCCACCAGGCACCAAGGAGTACCGTGCCGACGCGGACTGTCTGTTCCAGGACTTGGGACAGGGCGGTGGGCCACATCCATTGTTGGCCCTGGAAATACCCTCGAAATACAGACATGGTACCGGCAAAAAAGATGGCCGGGGAGATGAAGACCAAGGAATACACCGCCCGGTGGTCATGTAAAACGTTGTCGGCCAAAAACCTGGCGGAACTGAACAACAGCCACGCCATTATAAGGCTCATGCTCGAAAGCAGGAGCAGCGCTATTCTAAACACCTTCTGCAGGCCGGGCCGGTCTCCCTGCGCCTTTTTTTCGGAGATTAATACGGAAATGGCTACGGGAAAGCCGGCGGTCGCCACCGCCAAGACCATCGTGTATATGGGGTAGGCCATTTGGTACAGCCCCATACCTTCAGCGCCTACCAAACGGGCAAAGGGAATCCGGTATAAAACCCCCAGAATTTTGCTGATGAAGCCAGCGGCCGCCAAGACTAAGGCACCATGCAGGAATGACTGTCGGGTCAAGAGTTTCACTCCTTCCACAAACATCCTCTTTCCTTAATGTATATTTATGGTGCTTAGCCCAGTATGTCCCGAAAATCCCGATTCCAAAAATTTAAAGGCGGCGTTGATTCGCCACCTCTTAAAATTACCATTTAGATTATGGTTAAATTATTCAATTTACTGTTCCATTTGTTTAGCCAGAAAACCAGCTGCAGTCTCGGCCAGTTTCTGTTCCATATCGCCCATCTTAACTCCCGGTTCTTTGGAAGTAATGATCACCGCCCCAATTGGGTCGCCTTCCGCAATTATCGGGGCAATTACCTTGGCACTAAGTTTGCACACCTCATCGTCCTCAAGTACGGAACAGCCTTCACAATAAGCGTGTGTCCCAATATTATTGATGACCACCGTTTTCCGTTCTTCCATCACCCGTTCAATCGCCGGATTCAGACTCTTGTTCAAAAATTCCTTTTTGGGGGCACCGGCTACCGCGATAATATGGTCCCGATCCGCAATACAGGCAATATGCCCAATCGCTTCATTAAGTGAATCCGCGTACTCTTTGGCAAACTCACCCAGTTCCCCGATTGGCGAATATTTTTTCAGAATTACTTCGCCTTCCCGGTCCACAAAAATTTCCAGGGGATCCCCTTCCCGGATTCTTAAGGTTCTGCGAATCTCCTTAGGGATTACAACCCGGCCCAGATCATCTATCCGTCTCACAATACCAGTGGCTTTCATGAGCGCATTATCCCTCCTTTATCGTGCTTAGCCCAGGAGAACTATTCAATGATAGTATATAACCAACCTTACGGATTTATTCATTTTTTTCCATGGTATCCCTGATTAAGCTCCTGAAAAGAAAAAAGCAGGATTAACTGCTTTTTTCTTTAAATATTTTATAATAAATTTTTTCATTCTTTATTAATTTCAAGAATAGCTGCAAATAGCCTTATTGCGCTGGCGCAGCCGGCGAATCGACGGCTTGAGGCGGGTCAGCCGCAGTCGGTTCCGAAGATTCTTCTTTTTCTATCTTGGCTTGGTTTCGAAGTCCTTCAAGAAATTCCTGAAATATGGCCCCTTCCTTACCGGATATTAACTCCTCGCTGATCGAATCCTTAACTTCCTCAAAGGATAACTGTCCGGCCGGCTTTAGGTCTTCGACTTTGATAATATGATAACCAAACTCAGTTTTTACCGGTTTGGCGGTCATTTCGCCAACCTGTAGCTTAAATGCGGCATCCTTAAACTCTGATACTAATTGCGCGTTCCGGTCAAAATAGCCCAAGTCCCCCTGGTTTTCCTTGGCTGAGGGATCAGTCGATTTTTCCAGGGCTATTTGTCCAAAATCCGCCCCGGCCTTCAACTGTTCAATCAGTTCCTTGGCTTCCTCTTCCGTTTCTACTAAAATATGCCGCGCCCGAATCTGCTCCGTTTGGTTATAACTTTCTTTATTCTCCTCATAATACTGCTGCACTTCTTCCGGGCTGACCGTCTGACCGGCCACTACCTGTTCAAAAAGCTTTTCAATAACTATCTGTTTTTCCACCTCGGATTGGTATTCCTGCTCGGTCATTTTAACTTGGTTTTTGAGGATTTCCAGGTAGGCCTCTTCTCCCCCCACCATTAATTTATCCTGCTCAATCCGTTGCTGAACCTCTTCTTTAGCGGCTTTAAGATCTCGCTTCCGCGCTTCCTGCTGCAAAAGATGCTCGGTGACCAGCTGGTCCAAGACCATGTTCCGCAGATTCTGCAACATCGCGGCTCCATTCTCGCCTTCAAAAGTCATCCCCATAGTGGATTCATAATAAGTTTGCACGGTACTCATCCGCTTTTCAAACTCTTTTTGGGAAATAGCCTCTCCATTAACTGATGCCACCTTTTTTTCACCACAGCCAGCGATCAGTAACCCCAACACCAAGATTAAAACCGCGCCAATAATTGTTTTCCGATACCGGCTCCCCCGTATACCCATGATTAAACCCCTTTCCTCCCCGTCCAGTTCTCAATAATTATAGCAGAATCCTAATTGATTTCAAAGCTGGAATAATAGGTGACAAAACCCAGCCTTAAATGTACTTAATCCTAAAGTTAATTAAGAAAGCTACAATGCGTCTTGATTAAGGTCTTTCCGCTATTCCCGAGCCTAAACCAGCCGCGTACTTATTTTTTAACCGGGCTGCTGATGGCTTCCCACAGCAAAGATTCCAGAATGGCAGCCAGATCTTCCGGCTCAATTCCCCGGTTCTTAATTAATAAATCTCCCTGCTCCAGCAGGGTGACTGCTTTAGCCTGCTTGCCCAACCGCCGCATCAGTCGGGCCAGAGTATCGGCCGGCCAGACTTTCGGCTGGGCAAACCGCAGGCGCAAATTTTCTCCCTGCTGCTGCAGACTGCTCACCTGAGCCTGATGCGCCAACAAACGCAACCGGGTAATCCCGATAAGATTTTCCAGTTCCTTAGGGATTGGCCCAAACCGATCCCTAATCTCCGTTTCCACCTCAGCCAAAATCTCCAGATTCTCCGCGTCTGCCAATTTGCGGTAGATTTCCATCTTCAAACGCGGATCCGTCAGGTATTCGTCAGGAATAAAAGCGTCAACCGGGAGTTCCACCACCGGCAGGCTAGGCCGCTCCAGAGCGGTTTGGCCCTGCAGTTCCTGAACGCTCTCTTCCAAAAGCCGACAGTACATATCAAACCCGACCGAAGCCATGTGTCCATGCTGTTCAGCCCCCAATAGATTGCCAGCACCCCGGATCTCTAAATCGCGCAAGGCGATCTTAAACCCGGAACCAAACTCTGTAAATTCCCGGATGGCATTCAGCCGTTTAGCCGCAACCTCGGTGATCATTTTGTCTTTGCGGTAGGTAAAATAGGCATAAGCCAACCGATTGGAACGGCCTACCCGTCCCCGCAGCTGGTACAGCTGGGCTAATCCCATATGATCCGCGTCCTGGACAATCAACGTATTCACGTTTGGAATATCCAAACCCG
>CAYXHK010000025.1:12825-15788 GCA_964464665.1 uncultured Syntrophomonadaceae bacterium | reverse complement strand
CGGCGAATCACTTTTACTGCCACCCGTATTTACCTCGAAACTCTACGAAACGGACTACGCCCAGCGATTCCTGCTTGATCATCCCCGCCTCATCTTTAGTAATCAAGAGCAGTTCCTGGCTTTCGACCGGTCCAAGCGGCAGGATCATCCGGCCGCCGGCCTTTAACTGTTTAAGGAGTTTGTACGGAATTTTCCCAGCCGCAGCCGTAATCATAATGCGGTCAAACGGAGCAAATTCCGGCCAGCCTTCGCTGCCGTCGCCTACCTTAAACTGGATATTGGTATAGCCCAGCCTTAGCAGTCGAGCCCGGCTTTTTTCGGCTAATTCCTCAATTCTTTCGATCGTATATACCTGTTTGGAAAACTGAGCCAATAAGGCCGTCTGGAAACCGGAACCGGTGCCAATCTCCAGCACCCGGCTGTTTGGCTCAGGTTCGAGTTCCTGAGTCATGGCCAGTACCAGGGTGGGTTGCGAGATAGTCTGCCCGTGACCAATGGGTAAGGGCCTATCACACTCAGTCCAGGCTTGGACTTCTGTATCATCGATAAATTCCCGTCGGTTAAGGGTTTGGTAAAAATCAAATATCTGCTCCCTTAACTCTTCTTTTATCCTTTGGTTTTCTGCCATCCCCGAACACCTCCGCGGATTACGGTAATTCCTCCTATTGTTTCCAAGAAGCAGGCCAACTATTTCCGAGTTCAACCAAAAGCTGTCCTAAAATGATTTCCAGTTGGTCTTAAATGATTTCCGGGCTTTTAAAGTTTTCCAACTGCGAATCATGTTGTCCCATGTCCTTTAATGGTTTTCCCCTTGTTTAAGATCCTGGTTTTAAGGAATAAGGCCTGCCGGCTGCCCCGCTAACGACTCCAAAATCCGGTCGCGCACTTTTCCATATTCCGAGTCGGTTATAGTACGGTTTCGCAGCGCCCGGCTGCAGGGAACTTCTACTTCCAGTTTAATTGCCGTGGGACATTCCGACAATACGTAAATTCGGTCGCAAAGGTATAAGGCTTCGTCTACATCATGGGTAATAAAAAGCACCGTCGGTAGCAGCTGCTCATAAACCCCGATCAGCCAAGCCTGCATCTGTCTCTTGGTGATGGCATCCAGGGAGGCAAACGGTTCATCGAGCAACCAGATATCACTCGAAAAAAGGTGGGTTCTAAGCAGGGCAGCCCGCTGGCGCATCCCGCCGGACAGCTGACTGGGATAATAGGTTTCAAAACCGGCCAAACCAAAAGTGGCCAGGTGCTTACGCGCTTCCGCCCGCGCCGCCTTCTTTGGCATCCCTTTTAAAAGCAGCGGGATGCTTACATTGTCCAATACGTTTCGGGAAGGCAAAAGCAGGTCTTGCTGCTGCATGTAGCTGACCCGGCCGGTGCAGCCGGCAACGTCCTCTCCGTCAATTAAAACCTGGCCCGAGTCTGGCGGCAATAGCCCGGATATGATATTAAAAAGCGTGCTCTTGCCGCAGCCGCTGGGTCCTAAGATGCCCACGAAGGCCTGATTTTCCACCTGCAGATTTATGCCGCTTAGGGTTAAAAGTCCCCCCAGGTTTTTGACGATTTGCTTAATGCTCAGTTCCGGCAAATCTTTTACTCCTTTGGTAAAAATTCATTCGTAAAAGCCTGCTTCGAGACCAGGGGCTTTTCAATTAAGCCCTGCGCAAACATCCAATCGGCGTAATCCTTCCACCGACGCGCGTCCATCTCTCCCCATTGCGGGGCATCGCCTTGGTATTCCTTAGCCAGATATTGCTGACTGGCCTGCACCAACTCGTGATTCAACTCGGGGACACTGTCTAGCAAAATCTGGGCCGCCTTGGCCGGTTCCTGAATGCAGTACTGGTAGCCTTTAGCCGTGGCTTTAACAAACTTGGCCACCGTCTCTGGGTCGGAATTAATGGTGCTTTCGTGGGCAATCAAAACGGGAGAATAGAAATCCAAAGCCTTATGGTACTCGCTAAGCCGCAGAAAATTTAAGGGGATGCCTTTAAGTTCGGATTCAATCCCAGCCCAACCCCAAAAGATCCAGGCGAAATCGATGTCTTTCTGAACGCTGGCAAAGAAATCATTACTACCGATGTTGATCATCTCGACTTTATTAAAGTCAGCTTTCTCCTGACTCATCAAAGCCTTGAGCATGGCCTCTTCCGCTGGGGATCCCCACCCGCCGTATCTTTTGCCTTCAAAGTTCCGGGGCCTCTGGATTCCTTTGGCTGCCGGGGAAGCAAAACCCGAGGTGTTGTGCTGAATTACGGCGGCTACGGCTTTTACGGGCAGGCCGGTGGTGCGGGCAATCGTTACCTCTTCCTGATAACTAAAAGCAAAATCTCCTTGGTTAGCCGCGATCAGTTGGGCCGGTCCGGCCGTGCCGGGCTGCAGGATTTCCACATCCAGCCCAAGCTCTTGGTAAAAGCCTTGGTTTTTAGCCACATAAACCCCGGTGTGATTCGTATTCGGGGTCCAGTCCAACAAAACGCTGACTTTCTTCAATTCCGGTTCATGGGGCTGCCCGGATGGATTTTGGACATCGCCTTGACTAGAATTACAGCCGGTTGCAAGCAACAGCAATGAGAGCATTAATCCCAGGGCAACAAATTTTTTCAACCTGAATCTTTTCAACATACTTTCGACCTCCTAAAGCTTATAAAACTTAAATATATATGAATACCTAATAAACACTGCAGGGGCTGCTATTTTTGCGGCAGCCGGTTCCAGGGGATAACGATTCTTTCCATAAGGCATACCGCGCCGAACAAGACTATGCTTAACAAGGTAATGGCCAGGATTGCGGCAAAGACCCGGTCTACCTGGAAAGAGTGCTGGGCCAAGGTCATATAATACCCCAGACCGGTTTTGGCGCCCAGCCATTCTCCGATTACGGCGCCCATAACACTGTAAGCGGCCGAGATTTTTAAGCCGGAAAATAAGGCTGGCAGCGCCAAAGGCAGTTTGACCAT
>CAYXHK010000025.1:0-12815 GCA_964464665.1 uncultured Syntrophomonadaceae bacterium | reverse complement strand
CCGGCTCGCCCGCATCGAGCGAAACAACTCCAGGTATTCCTTGTCCACGGAGGCCAATCCGTTGAGCAGACTGACGGCGATGGGGAAAAAGCAAACTAAAATCACGACGATAATTTTTGGCAGAATCCCGTAGCCAAACCAGATGATAAACAAGGGGGCCACAGACACAATCGGTACAGTTTGCGAAATAATAATCAGCGGGTAGAGCATTTTTTTAATCAGGCTGATTTCTTCCATTATAAAAGCAATCACCAAGGCGAGCAAAATGGCTAAGCCAAAACCGATCAAACACTCCTGCATCGTACTCCAGGCGTGTTTTCCCAGCCAGGGCAGTACCTCCAGAAAGGTAGCGATTATCTGGAGGGGTCCGGGTAAAATCCATTCGGGCACGTTTTTCCACCTAACCGCGATTTCCCAGATAATAAGGGCCAAAGCCCCGAAACTCACAGGGATTAGATAGTCAACGGTAGGATTTAATCTTTTCCTCAATCGTCACACCACCTCCTTTAAACACAGTATTAGGTTAACCAAAATAAAAAGCCTTTACCTGAAAGGCAAAGGCCGTACTCCTCCTATTATCCAGAAGTAACAACAATCCCTTCGCTGGCATTACCCAGATCAGGTCAGCGGGTCAGAACTTGCTTCTTTCTCAGCCTTTAACAGCTCCCCGTTACAATATTTAATTTTTTAATTGCCTATTAATATAACCTTGGCAAAAGGTTACCGTCACTCCTTGTTTAACTGGGCCTTACCGGCTCAGGCGGCGCCATTAAATTAATCTGCCGGCTGGGCGTAATCGTGGAAATCGCGTGCTTATAAACCATCTGCTGTTTACCGTCAAACTCGATAATGACGGTGAAATTATCAAAACCCCTAATGAAGCCTTTCAGTTGGAAGCCATTGATTAAGTAGATGGTTACTGGTATGCTGTCTTTTCGCACCTGATTTAATACCAGGTCTTGCAGGTTTAGCTGATTCTTCGTCATTATTTCCAACCTCCAACTATGTATAGTGATTCAGCCAGCGCAACTGGTCCGGCCAACATTCCCGGTTCCTTAATTGCTACTATTATAGCTTAAGTCAGCCGTCAATTACCAGATTCTATTTTACCTTTAAATTGATCGTCCGGCAAATGGTCTGGCAGATTTTTTCCGCAAAAACATCCTGATTAGTCTCGATTCCTACGTCAAACCAGTTAATTCGCTGGTCTCGTCTAAACCAGGATAACTGCCGTTTCGCAAAATGACGCGTATTGCGTTTTATTAATTCAGTTGCCCGGTCTAAGTCGTATTCGCCTTTTAAGAAACCGACAATTTCTTTGTAACCCAAAGCCTGCATGGAATTGCTGGCTGGATCAACTCCCTGCGCTAATAACCGTTTAACTTCCTCTACCAAACCCGCTTCCAGCATCTGGTCTACCCGGTGTTCAATCCGCCGGTAAAGCTTAGCCCGCTCGAGGTTTAACCCAATCCAGACGGCATTGTATTTTGGGGCATGGTTCTGCTCCAAACGGTGGAAATGGGATAAGGGCTGCTGCATCAGCTCATAAACCTCCAGCGCCCGGATTACCCGGCGTGTATCCTCCGGGTGCAGCCGCTCTGCCGACTGCGGATCGACCAAGGCCAGCCGCCGATGCATTTCGGCCTTGCCTACCCGCTCCAGCTCTTGCCGCAGGTTTTGGCGTAGGTTTGGATCGGTTTTAATCTCCGCGAACGCGTAAGGGTCAACCACGGAGCGAATATACAGACCGGTTCCGCCCACCAATATGGGCAAACGGCCGCGTTGGCTGATTTCCTGAATCGCCTGCGTGGCTAGCTCTTGAAATTCTGCCACGCTGAACGGTTCGGCCGGGTGATTCAGGTCGATTAAATGATGCGGGACCAACTGGCGTTCTTCCCGAGTCGCCTTGGCGGTACCAATATCCAGCCCGCGATAAACTTGGGTTGAATCACCGGATATTATTTCCCCGCCCAGCTTTTGAGCGATACGGAGGGCTACCGCGCTTTTGCCGGTAGCTGTGGGTCCCACAATCAGCACTAAGGGTTCTAGCATTTTGACCTCACCTAGCTTCCAGAATACCGTAGCCAATCCGGCGCGCGCCTAAAATCAGCCGATCAAACCCGAGTTTCGTTAACTCGGGACTGTCATTACGGACTTTAACCACTACCCGCTGCCGGGCTACTCTCGCCGCCTGCCGCAGGACCGCTTCATCGAGCGTTTCCCGGCAGCCCCAGCTGCGAACCAGCTCAATCCCATTCGAACAGTGAACCGAGCGCGGAAACATGGGATCAAAGTAGACCACATCAAAAGAGCGGTCCGGCAAATGCCCTAAAGCCTGCCGGTGATCCAGATTATAGAGCTTAATCCGGCCGCTGGCTTTAGCCAATGGTTCACCGACCCGGGAGAGCCGCTGCCAGGGATATTCCCTAAGACCCCACCGGAGCAAAACGGTCAGCAACAATGACTTTTCCAGACCGACTACTAATCCGGCTTCGCCTGCCTGCAAACTGGCAATCAGCGCGTCACTGCCCAAGCCAAAGGTGCAGTCGAGCACCTGCTGACCGGGGGTAAGCCCCATGGCCGTAACCATTGCGTCTTCTCCGTTTTTAGCCAGAATCTCGGCCCGATGCCTGGCCATGTTTGGGTGAAAAAAGGCCTTAGTCCCCTCTGTCGGCTGTAAAGTAACCCGGTCAGTTTCAACGACCACCACGCCGGCTGCTGCCTGCTCGGCACAAAGCTGCGGCAAGGATTTCTGCTCCCGGCGCACAAACGGACAGTCAATTTCCCGGGCAAACTGTATGGCGCGTTCGATTTGGAATGCGGTATCCTGACTGGTGGTGACCACCACGACATAAGCCGCGCCCTGATTCAGTGCTTCGGTTTTTATTCTCTGCTTGGCAGCAAACTGCAGTCTGGCCAAAAGATCCAGGGGGTGATTGACGGCTGCCTGGTCAGGGTTTTCGGCCGATTTATCCATGAAATATTCTCCGATATACCCTACGTTTATCCATGAAACATTCTACGATATATACTACTATATACCCTGCGAAATTCCCTACAATACACTTTAGGATATAATCTCCAATATATTCTCCGAAAATTTTCGGATGTATTCTCCAAAATTGTTTCATAAAACATGAATCCAACCCTTAACTTTGCCTGACGCCGCCTATTTCCGCTGAAACCGGCGTTCCAGTTCGGCCTGGGACAGATGAATGATCGTCGGCCGGCCGTGGGGGCAGGCATAAGGATTTTCTAACTGATTCATTTGGAGGATCAGACTCTCCATCTCCGCATGGTTTAAGGAATCAGCCGCTTTTACGGCTTGACTGCAGGCTAAACGGGCAACTACTCCCTGATATAGACGCTGCTGGTCAACCCGACTTTTATCTGCCAGATAGTCCAGCAGGTCTAAAAAAGCCTCTTTGCCGCTGCCCTGCATAAAAGTCGGGACTCCCCGCAGCAGGAAAGTATTCCCCCCGAAGTGTTCCAGTACAAAGCCCATGTCCCGAAAAACGATGATGTGCTGAGTAAATCTTTCCCGTTCTTCCGGTGTAAGTTCCAGGGTTTCGGGGAAGAGGCTTTCCTGCGCATAGTTTTGCCCCTTTTCCAGGTTGTTTAAGATCTTCTCATAAAGGATCCGTTCATGCAGTGCGTGCTGATCAAGAATGTACAGCCCGTTTTGTCCCTCGGCCAGGATATAGGTGTCTGCGATTTGCGCTTTGGGCACTAAGCGGGGCAGCAGTTTGTCGCCACCTTTAACCTCCGCAAACCCTAAAACCGGGTTTTCGGCCACCGGACTCTCTGCTTCTGGCTGCGTATTGACCCTGGCATCATTCCCGGTTAATGAAAGACCTTCCAGGGCAAAAGCTTGCTCCTGAAATACCGGCTCTTGAAAAGGTTGCTCCTGAAATGGTTGCTTCTTTAATACTTTCTCCTGAAAGTCCTGTTCCTGGCTTGACCGCGCGTTACTGGAAGCCGGCAGCTCGAAATCAGGCTGCTTTGCCGGGCGAAACGATAAAGCCGACTCGTTTGGCGTTTCCGAATTAAGCGCTTCCTTCTCCTCCCAGGGGAGGCTTGAGGCGTCTGACCTGGCATTGCTTTGGACACTTATATCCGCCGGATCAGGTTCTGCGGCCGGAGCCGGGGTAAACAGTCCACCCCGATTTTCTTGAACCAGAAAAGGGTTTGGGGTTCTCCCCAGCCGGTTAACGATCTGGGGAATCGCCGCTTCTGTAAGCAAGGCCTGGCGTACGGCCTGCTTCACTGCGGCAAAAATCCCTCTTTCGTCCTGAAAACGTACTTCCATTTTAGCGGGGTGCACATTTACATCCACCATTTCCGGCGGGAGATCGAGATGTAAAATCACTACCGGGAAGCGTCCAAGCGGCAGCAGACCGCGACAGGCTTCCCCCACCGCCTGCTGCAGCATCCGGCTTTGAATATAGCGGCGATTAACCAAAAAACTCTGTTGGTGCCGGTTATTGCGGGTCAAACTGGGTTTAGACACGTATCCCCAAATCCGCACGCTCTCCGCTGCGATCATTTCGGTCTGGTCTACGAGCAGCATTTGCTGGGCGGTTTGCGTTCCGTAAACAGCGGCAACTGCTTCCAATAAACTATTATTGCCGCGGGATTGGATTAAAACCCGGCCCGGGATTTGGAGTTTAAAAGCCACCTGCGGATTACCCAAAACCAAGCGGCTGACCACGTCTACCGCGGCCCGCAGCTCACTGGCGGCGCTCTTTAAAAACTTGCGTCTGGCCGGCAGGTTAAAAAACAAATCGCGCACCGTAATCCGGGTACCGGCCGCAGCGCCAGCCGGCTCCAGTGCCGACAATTCGCCGGCCTCGACCGTCAAACGGGTACCGGCTGGCTGCTCCGCCAGCCGGCTGATTATTTCCAGCCGGGATACGGCAGCGATGCTGGAAAGGGCTTCGCCTCTAAACCCGAAACTCAGGACCGTACGCAAATCGTGCGCGGAAACGATCTTACTGGTGGCGTGCCGTTCTACAGCCAAGCGCACCTCTTCCTGGTTCATTCCGCAGCCGTCATCCACCACTCGCAGCAGCTGCAGCCCGCCTTCCTCCAGTTCTATTTCCACCCGGGTGCTTCCGGCGTCCAAAGCGTTTTCGATCAGTTCCTTCAGGGCGGAAGCCGGGCGATCCACCACCTCTCCCGCGGCTATTTGATTAATGGTTGCTTCATCTAAGAGACCAATCCGGCTCGCCATGTTGACCACCCTTCTACTGCTGGCTTTCCTGATACTGACTTTCCTACTGCTGGCTTTCCTGAGTTGCTTCGTCTAATACTTTTTCTCCTGCTGCTGCACCGGCGACCACTGCCAAAACTCATCGGCTTTTTTGTCCTGCAAATATACGACATCAATCATTTTTGATGCCTCGGCTTTAGCTTCGGCATAGGCGGCCCGACCTTCCTGCTGACACGCCGCACAGGCATAAAGGGGAATCGAAAACGCCACTATCCTTTGGCCGTTCCAGGTTCGTTCAGCCTTGGACTCAATTTTATGAAACCCGGGACAGTCGGGGCACATTTTTATCGTCTCCCGTTGTTCCTCTTCAATCTGATCGGTATCATAATAAATCCTTCTTTGTTTTTGGTAGTAAGGCCCGGCCGCGGCTTTCTTCTGCTGTGCCGTTTCTTTGCGCTTAGCCCAGATTTCCTGCAGATCGCCGACCACCCCGTGAACCCGGTTGGTAACCTCTTTGCTCATCCGCAGTAAATCTGGCTGCAGATCCGGTTCCCTGACTTGCGAGTAATCGAGACCGGCCATGGCTAAGATAATTCCGGTATTAATGTAAGGCAAAGCCGTTTCGATGGAATAACCGCCCTCCAGCACGGCCAAATCGGGCTTTAATTTTTCATTTAGTAAAGCGTAGCCCCCGGTGGTCCAACGCATACTGGCCAGCGGGTCGGTGTAATGATTATCCTGCCCGGCCGAATTGACGACCAGTTCCGGGTCAAAATCGCGCAGGATCGGGAGCACCAGGTTGTCTAACACATAGTGAATCCCCTCGTCCGAAGTTCCGGGCGGCAGCGGGATGTTTATATTGGAGCCGTAGGCCCCGGGGCCGCCCAATTCCGGCACAAAACCGCTCCCCGGGTATAAGGTGCGGCCGTCCTGGTGAAACGAAATAAACAGCACATCCGGGTCGTGGTAAAAAATATCCTGGGTTCCGTCGCCGTGGTGCACGTCGGTATCGACGATGGCGATGCGGCGCAGACCATACTTGTGCCGCAGGTATTCAATCATGATCGCTTCGTTGTTGATATTGCAGAAACCGCGGTTCCCGTGGGCTACCCGCATCGCGTGGTGTCCCGGGGGGCGGACCAGGGCAAAGGCGTTCGTAACCTCTCCCTGCATAAAGGCATCGGCCAAGACCATGGCACTGCCTACTGAAATCAGGTGGGCGTCCGTAATTTGCGTACGGACATTGGGAACGCAAAAATGAACCCGGGCTACATCTTTCTCGGTCGCGATCCCGGCTTTATACTCCGCGATCTGGGGCAGATCAAGCAAGCCTTCTTCAAAAAGCTGGTCTTTCGTATATAAAAGCCGTTCCTCCCGTTCGGGGTGGGTCGCCGAAATCGCCCAGTCAAAAGCCGGAAAGAAGACTAAACCCGTAAGACGGCGGCTTAAGGCTGACTGCTCCCGGCAGCGCTCATTCCACGGTTTTAATTGCTGGTGCATGGGTTATTCCCCCTTTTCTCAATGCGTCCATCCCGGGATCAACCCGGCTGGTATTTGGACCACCACATCTATCAAACGGCCGACCCGGCTCCATCCCCGGATCATATTAAACAACTCCCCATGGGTAATCTCGGCTTCCTGGCTGTAATCAATCAGACCAAACTCTTCTGTCCGTTGCCGCAGTAATTTTCGAGCCAAATTTTCCGCTTCCGGCAGGTTATAATCACCCGTTTTCGGCAGGCGTTCCTGGGTGCCATCCTCGGCGACCGTATAGACAGCGCGCTCGGTATCAATTTGCAGGGTAACCTCCAGGGTAGGACGGGCCAAGGCTGCGCCAATGGCGTTAGCGATGGGGGCGTTGTCCGGGATGATCCCTTTGCATTCCAACTGATCCGCCACCAGCGGCACGAGCGAGGCAGCCGCTCCCCCTACGCCTACAATGTTCTGCGGCCGAATCCGTTCCTGCTGCATCATTTCCCAGACCCGATAAGCTGGTTCTTGCTCCCACTCTATAAACATGGTTTTGATTTCGCGGACGATTCTTTGCACCACCAAATCCATAACCTGCCGAGCGACAGCAAGGGCAAAATCCTGGTCCGGAAGCGATTTAGCCGGGTTATCTGCCGCCAAATTGGCTCGTAAGTCGATTAGCGCCTCCCGGGCTTTCTCTTCGTCGCCTAAATCGGTTAAGCCTAAAACCCGCAGCGCATCAGTAGGCGTAGGTACCGGTCCTCCCAGACCGGCAGCCGGACCCTCGCGCTGCGCGCTTAGATACAGGGTGCCATTTTCCACCCGCAGCGCGCTGTCTCCCCCGATGGCCACTGATTTCACGGAAAAGGCCCGGATTTGGGTTAAGTGGTCCTGGACCCGGGCGCCTTTGGACGAAAGCAGCGGTTTTCCGGAAAGGATTAAAGCCAAATCTGTCGTGGTACCGCCAATATCAACGATTACCGAGGTTTGCCCGGCCGGGGTCAGCGCCAATACCCCCATGGTACTCGCAGCGGGTCCGGAAAAAATGGTTTCCACCGGCACCTCTACTGCTTTTTCTAGAGGAAGGGTACCGCCATCGGCTTTCAGGATGAAAACCGGGGCTAGGATCTTTCGTTCCTTCAGGGCCGCGGCAACTTGCTCCAAAAAACGCCGGTAAGCCGGCCGGGTGGCTGCGGTAAGTCGGGTAGTCACGGCGCGGCGCGGAAAATTCAGTTTGCCGGCAGCCTGATGTCCCAGTTCCACCTCCAACTTTGGATGATGCTTTGCAATCCAGGCAGCGATTTCTTTTTCCTGACGGTTGTTGCGGGTGGAAAACTTGCCGACCACGGCCAGCTTGCGGATCCCTTGCTTTTCCAGGGCTTTACAGGCCTCGGTTACTTCTTCAAGCTGCAGTTTGGCGGTTTCCCGGCCCCGAAAGTCGATCGCTCCCTGGAGCAGATATGCATCGCTGAAAACGGGAAACTCCCGGGGATTAACTCCCGGCCCGGGTATGGCGAGCAGGGCCACCGGTTCCACCTTGTCTTCGGCTATCAAATTGGTGATCAGCGTAGTGCTGAGTCCTATCCTTTCGATCTTGGCCGGATCAACGCCAACCATAACTTGATCCAAAACTTCGAGAAGAGTGGACAAAAGGTCCGGACGTGTCGGCGTTTTGGCCCAGCTTACTACGGCTTGCTCCTTAATCAAGGCTGCATCAGTATAGGTTCCGCCTACATCAATGCCAATTATCACAAATCTCACCGCCTTTTATTTCGCTTAATCATTATATAAGATTAGGGATTTACCCTTTTGTTTTAGAGTTTTTTAAAAATCAAAAATCATTATTTTAGAAATCATTATTATGGAAGTTTTTTATGAACCTCTTGTATGGTTCTTTTATATGGGCCTGTCATCCGAGTTTGTTATATGATTGGGGTACGCAATTTACCCGTTTATAGAATTTACCGTTATTTAATCCCTTAGCATTTGACCCGACGCTTAAGCATCCCGTTATAGAATTTTTACTGATTATTTAACTCACTTAGAATTTGACCCGACGGCTAGGCATCCCGCTTCAGCCGCTGCTGCAGGTTATACAGCAGGGTCAGGGCTTCAAGCGGGGTGGTCTTCATTAAATCCAGACTGCGAATCTCTTCCAGCATCGGATGACTTTCAAAGCTGAGTAAGCTTAGCTGCGTGGGCGAATTTGCCGCTGCTTTTCGGTTAAAACCTTCTGGTATGGCTGGAGGCAGAACCGCTGGGGTTTGTGCCGCTAAGTTTGCGGTTTTACCCGGCATAGCCTCCTTTACTGAGGCGGGGCTTAACGGTTTTTGAGCCTCCGACACCTGGCTGCCGGTGGTCTCCCGTTGTTCCAAATCTTGCAGGATCTGCTGCGCACGCTGAATCAGTTCCCCAGGCAGACCCGCCAAACGGGCCACCTGAATCCCGTAACTGCGGTCTACGCCGCCGGGCAGCACCCGGCGCAAAAAAACGATCTCGTCTCCCTGTTCCCGCACCGCAACGTTATAATTCCAAACTCCTGGGAGCCGATTTTCAATATCGATCAGCTCGTGGTAGTGGGTAGCAAACAAGGTGCGCGCCCCTAAGCGGTTATGAATAAATTCGGTCAGGGACCAGGCAATGCTTAAGCCATCATAGGTGCTGGTACCCCGGCCGACCTCATCCAGGATGATCAGGCTGCGGGAGGTGGCACTGTTTACAATGTTTCCGACTTCGTTCATTTCTACCATAAAGGTGCTTTGCCCGCTTCCAAGATCGTCACTGGCGCCAATCCGGGCAAAAACCCGGTCCACCAGCCCAATCTGAGCCTCCTTCGCCGGTACAAAACTGCCGATTTGGGCCATTAAGCAAATTAGGGCTACGCTGCGGCAGTAGGTGCTCTTGCCGCCCATATTCGGTCCGGTAATCACCATGAAAGATTTTTCCGGGGGTTCAAACACGGCATCATTGGGTACAAAGGCTTGATCCTGCAGGTTTTTTTCGACCACCGGGTGCCGGGCATCCTTGATGACAATCGAAGTTCCCGCCTCGACTCGCGGTTTGCAGTATGCGTTTTCAAGGGCCACCTCCGCAAGTGACGCCAACACATCCAGTTCAGCCAAGCCCCGGGCGGTTTGGCTGATTCGACTGCCTTCCTGGGCAATCTGTTCGCGCACGCCGGTAAATAACCGGTATTCCAATTCCTTTACTTGGTCCTCGGCGCCTAACACCAGCGCCTCATACTCTTTTAATTCCGGGGTGACAAACCGCTCCGCATTGGCCAGGGTTTGTTTGCGCAAATAATCCGCCGGCACGGAATCTAAATTTGGATTCGTCACCTCCAGGTAATAACCGAAAACCTTATTGTAGCCTACCTTCAGCGATTTTACGCCGGTGCGGGCCCGTTCCCTCGCTTCCAGGCCGGCAATCCATTGCTTGCCCCCGCCAGCCGCCAGCCGCAGGCGATCTACCTCGGGGTCATATCCGTCCTGGATGATCCCCCCTTCGCGCAGGGTCAGGGGCGGGTCGCTGACGATCGCATGGTCAATTAAAGCGGCCACATCTTCCAGCGGGTCTAATTGGTCGAGGATTTCCGCTAAATTACCGACTGGCTTTAGCTTTGGCTTTGCCGACTCTCCATTTTCCGTTCCGTTTTCCGTTTCGCTGACGGTACTTTTCAAGGCTTCACGAATGGGAACCACCCGTTTAAGCGAAGTCTTAAGCCCGACTAGATCCCGAGCATTAGCGGTGCCGTAGGCTACCCGGCCCATAAGCCGTTCCAGATCGTAAACCGAATCCAGAAGCTTACGCAGTTTGGCGCGCAGAATAAAATGTTCAATCAACGCTTCCACGTTGGCTAAGCGTTTGTTGATCATCGTGATATCAAGCAAGGGCTGGTCGATCCAGGTGCGAAGCATCCGCCCACCCATGGCGGTGATGGTGCGATCGAGCACCCCCAGAAGGGAACCTTGCCGCCGGTTTTGACTGAGACTCGCCGTAAGCTCCAGGTTGCGCCGGGTAGGCCAATCCAACATCATATACTCGTCTGCGGCATAAGTCCGAATCCGCTCAATATGCCGGGGCAGCGTTTTTTGCGTTTCCTGAAGGTAACGGAGGAGTCCCGCTGCCGCGATTATACCGGGGGATAATTGATCGCAGCCAAAGCCGGCCAAGGAGTTGGTTTTAAAGTGCGCGTTCAGCTGGTGGTGCGCTTCCTTTAAGCTTAGCTTCCCCAAAAGCGGATATAAGGTAATCATAGCGGAACGTTGGTTAGGCAAAGCGGCTTTAATTAAGCCGGTAAAATCGTCATCCGCGACTAATATTTCCGCGGGATTCAACCGGGAAAGCTCATCCCCCAACCGTTCCAGACTAAACTCATCCTTAAACTCGGTAACCAAAAATTCGCCAGTCGAAGCTTCTACCACCGCCAGGCCCAGGTTTTTCAGCCGTTTATCCAAGCGCTCAGGGTCGTTTTCCACAGTCTCGGGATTTTGAGCCAAGGCGTTTAATCCCGGTAGCCGGCTTAGTTCCGCAGAACGGATTAGTTCTGCTGGCCTTTTGGGTTGCGCTCCCCAAACCGGCACGACCGCCACTAAGTAATTGTTTTGTTTTTCAGGCAAAGCCTGTCCGTTTAGGACCGTACCCGGGGTTATAGTCCGGATTACTTCTCTTTTGACTAGACCCTTAGAGAGTTTAGGGTCTTCCATCTGTTCACAAATTGCTACCCGATACCCTTTTTCTACCAGGCGGGTAATGTAGCCGTCGGCAGCATGGTGAGGAAATCCGCACATAGGGATTTTCCCGGCCTCCCCGGCCCCTCGGCCGGTGAGCACCAAATCTAATTCGCGCGAAGCAACTTCCGCGTCAGCGCCAAACATCTCGTAAAAATCGCCTAAGCGAAAAAGCAGAATCGCCTCCGGATTCTGCTTTTTAATCTCCGCAAACTGCTGCATCATCGGGGTCATCGTTCCACTCATAAAGACTTGCACCCTATTCTCGTGTTTTCTTGTCAATTACGACTTAGTTTAATAAAGGCTTAGTTTAAATCCAACTCGGGTTTCGGAGGCAGGGGATCATTTCCGTTAAAATGCTTACTTTTTAAATCCTGGAGTTCTTTTTGTAAATCCCGTTGTTGAAGGTTTAGCTCCTTAATGTTTCGACGCAGCCTAAACTGCGAACCGACGGAGGATAACAGACCAAGCACGGCCCCAAAAATGGCCGATATCAGAATTACCAGTACTAAAGAAATCTGTTCGAATTTCCAGATTAAGAATCGGACATCGACTGGTGCTGCGTTCTGTACGGCAAAAATGGCAAAAGCCAACGATACCACCATTCCCGCAATCAGGTAATACTGCATTTGCCTTCCCTCCCCAACTTTTTCCGATTTAACTCCCAGGTTCCCGCATCCATTCCTCCATAATTCTGGTGAATCTAGCAATATTATAGCATAACATCGCCGGATTACGCTAAATTCAGTCTTTAAGCCGGTCAGTTTGATTTAGTTTATAAGGCAGCAATTTCCCGATGCAATTTGGGCAGACTAACAACAACGATTAACCGAATAACGAACTAAAGACTAACCACTAATGACTAATGTCCAACAAACCAAAGACCAGCGACCAATATAAACAGATCAACGACCATCATTAAACGACCACTATTGTTAGAGTATCTAATAACCGAGCCGAGTCGGAGATAATTAATTATTAATTAAGGTAAATGAGGTGACACCTATGGTCAACACGGAAGCCTGGCCGGATTTTAAACCTGGTCACTGGATGGAAGAGATTGATGTGCCGGCTTTTATTCAAGCTAATTATACTCCCTATACCGAAGGTCCGGATTTTTTGCAGCCACCCACCAGCCGGACCCAAAAGCTTTGGGAGCGGGTACGCGATTTATTGAAGGAGGAACGGGAAGCGGGCGGGGTGCTCGATATGGATACGGCAGTCGTATCTTCGATCATTTCCCACCCGCCGGGTTATATTGATCGGGAATTGGAGCTGATTGTGGGCCTCCAAACCGACAAACCGCTGAAACGGGCCATAATGCCGAGCGGCGGGCTCCGAACCGTAAAAAAATCACTGGAAGCGTATGGTCGGGAAATCGATCCGGAAATCGAAAAGGTTTT
>CAYXHK010000024.1:0-16002 GCA_964464665.1 uncultured Syntrophomonadaceae bacterium | reverse complement strand
TCAACTGCATACGGCGCTTGGTACGGCGGTAAAAAGGCCTGAATTTCTTCCGCAGCCGGTAAATCCACCAGTTCTTCCGTATGGGAAAGCACAAAACCGTCCAAGTTAACCATCACCGGGGTCATTACTTCGGGGTCTTCGGCTAAACGATAAGCCTGGATACAAGTATCAAAGGCCTCCTGAGCATTTTCCACGAATAATTGGATCCAACCCGTATCCCGCTGGGAAATCGCATCCTGCTGATCCCCCCAGATCGTCCAGGGAGCAGCCATGCTTCGATTGACCACCGGCATTACCATGGGAAACCGACTGCCGCTGACGTAGGGCAGCATTTCGCACATATAAGCCAATCCCTGGGAAGAGGTAGCGGTGAAAACCCGGCATCCCGCGCTAATGGCTCCATAACAGGCGGACAAAGCCGCATGTTCCGACTCTACGCGAATAAAATCCGCATCCAGCTCGCGAGTTGCCACGAACTGCGAAATTTTTTCCACTATTGAAGATTGAGGGGTGATCGGGTAGGCGGCTATAACTTCGGGTTGAATATACTTTACGGCGTATGCTACCGCGTGGTTTCCGCTTAAAAATCTACGTTCTCCCATTATCAACCCTCCTCAACCATCGATATGGCATCTCGATGACATTCCTGGGCGCAAATCCCGCACCCTTTACAAAAGTCCAAATCTACCCCTAAAACTTCAGCGTCCCGTTTCATGGCTCCATCAGGGCAAAATATCCAGCACAGTAAACACATATTACATTTTTCCTGGTTAATGATTGGCCGGAAGGTTCTCCAGGAACCAGTCGTCAGCGGGCGATTCGGGCAAGGCAGATGAGGGGCAAATGACCTGATTTCCGTCAACTAAACTCCCTCCTTGCGATAGAGTTCCGCTTCTTCATAAGCCCTTTGAGCGGTTTGCGTATTTATATCTTCCCGGTTGCCCGCAAAAACCTCGGCAATGGCTTTCCCTATAGCTTCGGGCTTGACTAATCCAGAAGCCTGACAAGCGGCGCCAAGCATCGCGGTATTGGTAATCGGTTTGCCAAGCAGTTCCAGCGCAATCCGGGTGGCGTTTACGACAACAACTTCGTATTTTTCACTAACCGCTTCAGCTTTTAACTCTTCCGGCAGCTCGCTGGCATTTATTACGATCTTTCCGCCCGGTTTTAGCCCAGCCGTGACGTCTGTCATCTTAAGCAGGGTTTTATCCAGGACTACCACTAAGTTCGGTTCATAAATCTGGCTCCGGTCAAGGATCGGGGCCGTGTCAACCTTGGTAAAGGATAATACCGGGGCTCCCCTTCTTTCGGCCCCAAAAGCGGGAAAAGACTGAGCAAAACTTTCGCCATAAACCGAAGCCGCTATGCCAAAGATTCTGGCCGCAGTCACGGCGCCTTGCCCGCCCCTTCCATGCCACCTAATCTGATACAATATTTCCCTCCCCCTTATTTCTGAATTATTAGTCCTTATATAACTTAAGCTTAAAATTTTCAAAGCCGGCTCTCCCGGATTGTTTTCAGCCTGAAAATTAAAAGCCCAGTTCCTCATTCACTATGAGTACCCTTACATCACTAAGTCGGGGCTTGCGTTCCAAAATGACGGTCGCGGTACAGATTCGTCCCGGCGAGTTGCAGTCAATGCAAAAACCGGTTTTCGCGCAAGGGACCTCAATATTTAGCCGCTTGGCCGCCAGAGGAGCCGCGTAAGCCTTGATTCGTTTTAAACCATCCTCAACCGTGCTGACCAGCTTATTGCGTCCGACTACTAGGATTACTTTCTGCGGACCGAAAATCGTCGAGGCTACGCGATTCCCATTGCCGTCAATGTTTAATACCATGCCGGTTAAGGTAACCGCGTTAGCGCTGGCCAAAAAAAGATCACAGGTAAGCTGGCGCCGCATAACCTTGATTCTTTCCTCTAATTCTAAGCCGGGTTGATTATGGTCCAGCAGTTCCTTGCCCATCTGGGCCAGTTGGTCATTTATTTCCAAATCAGCTACCGACCGTGATCCGCCAAAGCCAATAGTTTGAACTTCATTAACTTCCTGCAGAATATAATCAATCGCCGCTTTTTTATCCCCGCAATAGACACTCGTAAACCGATTTTTCTCTAACGCTTTCACTGCGGCTTGACATCTAAGCGTATAGTTCCATTCACGCAGCTCCTCAGTAAAACCCATAATTGCTCAATTCCCTCCACTCTCCTATTTATAAGATTTGACGGCAAATCTTGTTTTAATTTAGCAGTAAGTTTAGTAGTAATCATTTATAAATAATACCACAATAATGTAACAAAACATAATTATTTAAACAATTTGACTATTTGAAGTAAACTAGACGAAACGATTGTGCACATAAAATGACTGTATTCTCCGCCTTGTTTCATCCAATATTTCGCAATTCTCCCGGTAAATCTGGTAAGATTATGACAAAATATTTATCAAGGAGGTCTCTGATGGTTAAGGCAGAAATTTATCAAACCTTGGCTAACCGCCTACTGACGGCGGAATATTCCCGGATGCCCATTACCCCGATTACTGAGGAATTTACGCAACTATCAGTTGATGAAGCCTACCAGGTGCAGTTTCGCCTGATAGAAGCCAATCTGGCCGCCACCCCGAATAGCAAAGTGGCGGGCAAAAAAATTGGGCTAACCAGTTTAGCGATGCAGAACTTGTTTGGGGTTTATGAACCGATTTACGGTTGTCTGCTCAGCAGTATGGAAGTGGCCAATGACGGAATAATCCAACTGGAAAAGCTGATCAGTCCCAAGGTTGAGCCGGAAATTGCCTTCATCCTGAAGAAAGATTTGACCGGACCCGGGGTTTCCGTGGCCGAAGTGTTGCGGGCAACTGACGCGGTAGTTCCCGCCTTGGAGATTGCCGACTGTCGGATCAAAGATTGGAAAATCAAGCCCGCAGATGCGGTAGCTGATAATTCATCCGGGGCGAGGTTTATCTTAGGGGGTAAATTAACGCGGCCGGGGGATTTGGATTTGAGTTTGACCGGGTTAGTCTTTAAGAAAAACGGGGATATCTTGGGGACCGCGGCGGGAGCGGCGGTGTTGGGGCATCCGGCGGTTGCCGTAGCCTGGATGGCAAATAAAATGGCTGAATTCGGCATAACGCTTAAAGCGGGCGAAGTGGTTCTGGCCGGGGCTATGACCGGCTCCGTAGCCCCCGCGCCGGGAGATTACTTCGAGGCTTGTTTTGACCGGCTAGGCTCAGTGGGGGTCAGATTTACCGATTAGCCAACATTCAAGATACAAGCGTAAATCTAAAAGCCAGAAAAATGGTTCGGGGCCCGATATTCTCGGACCCCTGCGTCTTTTTTTGGCTTAAGTTAAGTCTTTATATGACTAAGCTTATCGCTAAGCTTTACATTATTAAGCTTTATCTGACCGCGATCCAGTGGTTCATCACCAAATTATCCTGGCTCCCGGCCACCGGGCAATAATAGATTAAAATCCGGGTATGCTCTTCATTTAGGCCGGTTACGAGGGCGGTATTGGGGAAGGAAAAGCCTTGATCCAGGATCTTGGTTATCTTTTCCACCCGGGTAATGTCGACCCCCAGATAAGTCCAAAAGACCAGCAGAACCAGCTTAGGCTTATCGCCCAGTTGGTGGTAACCGAGCAGCAGGTCTTCTATCCGCTGCCGAAAACTGCCCGATTTTCCGGGCTGATCATCGTACCGCTCAAACTCGGCAATCAAAAAAGGCTGGTTATTCTGCTTTTCAAACCAAACGGAGCCTAACCTTACCTCCCGAAAATCCCGGGCATTATATTTGCCCTGCGGCAATACCGGATAATCAGACACCGCGGTAATCCCTAAAATTCGGCGGCCAATCTCGGTCAGGTAATTCAAACCAAAAGTCCGTACCGTATCCGTGTAATCCCGGATACCAAACGCAGTTAACATGGGAAAAAACTGACTCCGCAGAGCCCCGCTCTTTAATTCTTCCCGCAGGTAAGCTTCGGCGGCGGCGACCAGACCCAACTCGACTGCCCGCTTGGTCATCGTTTACCCACCTCATTCCAGGCCCTTAATCTAAAACGCTATTCTTAAACCATTTTTGAACGCTATTATTTCTGAACGTTATTTAAAACGTTAATTTAAACACTTTCCTAAAACGCTATTCTTAAACTCTTATGAACGCTATCCAGAGTCATCGCTAATAATTCTCATCCCCGATGCCGAACCAATCACTGGGCCGATCCGCTGGCGCCACCTTTAAAACGCCTCGATAGTTTACGGCTCGCAGTTCACGACCGACTACCTGCTCCGCCAGTTCAGGGCGATTACAGTCTAAACTGAGATGAGCCAGCAAGACCCCCCGGGTATGCCGATTGACAATGCGGGCCAGGGCTTTGCCAGCCTGCTCATTGGAAAGATGGCCGTGGTTGCTTAAAACCCGGCGCACCAAATGGTAGTCGCGTCCTGAATTCAATTCCAGTTCCGGGTCATGGTTGCTTTCAAAAATCAAATATTCGGAGCCTTTTAGAACGTCAATCAAAGAATCCGGAACACACCCCAAGTCGGTCACTACGCCCACTTGGGTCTGCTGCGACCTAATTAAAAAAGAAACCGGATCTACGGCATCATGCGGTTTAACAAAAGGTGAGACCATAAATTCGCCAACCCGCAGGTTCCCAGACCGGGGTATCCGACGGCTTAAATGGCCATCCAGACAACCGATGGAATTTTTGGTAGCCCCCCAAAATTCCCCAGTGGCATAAACCGGGATTCCGTATCTTTGCGGAAAAGGGGTTTTAATCTTTAGGGCCATCGTATGATCTTGGTGTTCATGGGTTAGAAAAATGCCTTTTATCGTCAGCGGGTCAACCTGCAAATCGCATAAAATTCTTTCTAAGCGGCGCAAACGGACCCCGCAGTCGATTAAAATCCGGTCCCCTTGCGGACCTTCGATTAAATAAGCATTGCCGTGCTGACTGCTGGAGCAAAGTGATACAAAGCGAATAGACACGCTGGGATCATCCATCCTTACTATTACCGATTTAAATATGAATTTTAAAATACGAATAATATTATTTAACACTTATTCTTTCGCTAGCCGTTTCGGTAACTCCTGCCGAAACCAGTTATTTTTGGTAATATTAATTATTCCGCGTCGTTTTCCTTGGCCAACAAGCGGTCCATGCCCCTGTGCAGAACGATCGCTTTTAATTTTTCTTCCAAACTGCGTTTAGGCCAATAAAAGACCCGCCCCCCGGTTTCGTTCGGCCGATGGGGATTGTCTAAATCATAAAAGGTCTCAATAATGGTGTTGGCAGCGTATAATTCTTTTTCCGTAACCCCAAAAGATAGTCCGGCGAACTGTCCGGTGGTTTGATATCCGAGTAAGCAGGTGGCTAAATATAAAGTCAGCAGTTTTTTTCTTTTTTCCTCCGAACCCTCGGCATTGGCCTCGATTTTATTTAAGCCAACATCTTCTATCGGAATGGCCACTAATTCTTTCGTAAAATAATAAACCGCCATTCCGACTACCGCATCCGAGACCATCATTTTATCCGATAAAATCTCATCATAAGCACATTCATCCAAAGCCTGCAGAAATTTAGCCGCAGCCGTAAGCAGTTGGGTGTATTCCTGATCAGACAAACGAACTTCAATCGCCTCTGTATCAACCATTAGCTTATCTCCTTTGCGTATAATTCAAAGTTATTTTATCCATAAATGCGCAAAAAGACAAGTTCTGTACAAATTCGGTTTCGAATGATAGGATTATGGACAGGAGGGACAGCGCATGACCAAACGTTCGAAAAAACCGACTTCAGCTAAACCCAAATCCAAACCGGCTAAAGCCTTAAACCCGGAGCAAATTCCGACTGCACCTTTAGCCGCCACTCCACAGGAAGCGGCGACTCACCCGACCGAAGGGGAATTTCCCTTTTTAGCGCAGAGTCTATTGGAAACGACCCGTTCTGAACTAATGAAAAATAACCGGGATGGCGAATCGATCTTAAAAACGATGAGCGGTTTTCCCGATAGCCTTATTGCTCAGGTTCTCTTGACCTTAACCGCGGAAATGCCGGAATTAGCCTTGCCGCTGCTGACTGCGGCTGCCAATCATGAAAGTCCCCAAGTTATACTGGCGGTCATTCGGGCTTTAAGCCGGATCCGGCGCCCGGAAGCCGCAGCCGTTCTGGGGCAAATTGAAGATACGACTCGGTGGGATACCGAAAAAGCGTCAATCAGAAAGGAACTCAACCGGGCGCTGCACCGTTTTAAAAGCATGGGAATAACTCCCCCCAGGCCCACGCGGGATACCGCGAATGCGGAGAATCCGGCTGCCACCGGGCAGCGAACCGAAGCCAGTCCGCTGGTTTCGGCTGAACGGCAATTTCACCAGGCCTTGGTTTCGAATTTAGATGGGGTGGGAAATATCCTCGGTATCCTGGTCATGCGTTCCCCCGGCAGCAAATACGAAACCGCAGTTTTGCTCTTTAGTGACCTTGATGGTATAAAAGATTGCAAGGTGTACAGCTTTAACCAACGCCAATTGGACGGCTTCCTCAAAGAGTGGGATTTAGAAACGACCGGCGTAGGCTTGGTGCCGGTCGACCGCGATTACTTGGATTATCTGGTTAATGAACACCTACCCTTAAACCGGGCTAACAATACACCGTTGGCTCCGGATTTCGTAGCCTGGCGGCGCTACTTCAAGATTACAGACAACCGGTCAACGGATCTGCCGCAGACGGAGCGCCTGGCAACGGGCCAAATAACGGAAAAGATGACGGGACAAACAACGGGACTAATAACGGAAACGACGATGGAAACGGCGACAGGACCAACAACTGAACCCCCAGCGCATCCCGTTTATGCGCTAATCCCCCGGGAAGGGGCCGAAGAATCCCTGTCTTACTTACTGCCGCGCACGGAAACGCTGATTCAAACCCCGGAAATGAGAAACTGGCTCATAGAACCGAGCCTTATTAATGAGTATGCGCAAAAGCTGCTAGATCGCCGGCAGAGCCGGATCATGGTCGGGGGCAGCTTCCTGCAGGAATTCAAAAACAAGCTGGCCCTGGAAGCAGCCGAACAACTCTTTACCGCCGAGTTCAGCAAGCGCTACGCTCGGCGCCTGGAGCACATGGCCTTCGTTTTTTCTCTAAAGGGACAAGTAAACCAGGCCCGTTTGTCCTTGGCCGCTTCCCTCCATTTGCAGGAGGGTCAGAACCCGGTTGAAAATCCGGTGCTTTGGGCCTTAACCCTGCACAGCCTGGATGTTTTGACGGATTTATTAGCCTTAGGCAATCAGGCTGCCGAGCAAAACCCGGCACAGGCTGAACCTAAGGCTGAGCCCATGATTGAACCGGGGGCGGAAGTGCCAAGGGCCAATCCCTTAAAGCCCAGTCCCCTGATCTTAAGGTAATGCCAGTCCCCCGATTTTGCTTAAGGTAATAAAACAAGCGGATAAGATTTTTAATCCATGGTATTTAATCAAGATTGTAAATCAAGGTTATAGATTAAGGTAATAATCTTAATGGATACACAACGTAATTAATTAAGGTGATTAATTAAGGTGGCAAAAATAATTCAAAAACCTGCGGTTATCTTTGATTTTGATGGCGTAATCGTAAACACGGAGCAGTTCCACGCCAACGCCTGGCATAAAACTTTCAAGGATCAGGGATTGCCCGTCTCCCGGGAGGATTGTCTCCCAGCCGTGGAACTGGAAGACCATCTGTTTGCGGCACAGGTGCTTGACCGTTTAGCCGTTAAAGACGATCCGAGAGCCTGGGTCAGGCAAAAACAGCTAGTTTTCCAAACGCTGTTAGACCAGGTGCAGATCTACCCTGGTTTCAGCGAACTCGCCCAAGCCTTAGCCCCGCAATGCCAACTGGCGATTGTCTCGAGTGCGTGGGTCGAGAATATTGAAAAGGTGATTAAGCGGGCGGGTCTTTTTGATTTATTCCGCGTTCTGATTGGCAAGGAAGATGTAACAGCCCATAAACCATCCCCGGAAGGGTACCTGCTGGCAGCCCGGCGATTAGGAGTAAGTCCCAAGGACTGCGTAGTTTTCGAAGACTCCCCCACCGGTATCCGTTCCGCCAAAGCCGCTATGATGCGTTGTATCGGCGTTGCGCACCGGGGCAATCCCAAGCAGCTTAAAGAAGCGGATCTGATTGTCCCCAACTTAGTGGACACCGCTTACCTACTTAAGCTGATTCAAATTATTGGCTCCGTTAAATTTTAAACTTAATAATTTTAAGAAACTATAAGTTAATAAAGATTAAAGGAACCCAGTTTAATTTAGGATTTCCTCCATGGATTGCCGCCCCTTTTGTAGGCGGCATTAGTCTTTCGCGCTTAGTTTTTGTTTATAGTTAAGCTTTTTCAATTTTAAGTTAAGCTTTAGGGTTTATTTTTCAAACTGCGGTTTGCGTTTCTCCAGAAAAGCCCGGAACCCTTCCCTCGCGTCAGCGGTTTGCGCGGCCAGAACCAGCCCGCGCCGGTCTTCCTCCAGTTGGGCTTCCAGTTGGGTCATCCAGGCCCGATTCAAGTTCCGTTTGGCGATCGCAAATGATTGGCGGGGGCCTTCCGCCAAATCCTTGGCTAATTTCCAGGTGGCGTCCTTAAGTTCTTCAGGCGGAACCGCCCAATTGATCAGATTCCAGCTTTTCGCTTCTTCCGCCGAGAAGATGGGATTCGTATAAAACAACTCCAAAACCCGTCCCCAGCCTACCAGCAAGGGAATGGTCAAGGTCCAGGCACCATCCGGCACCAGGCCGATTCGGGTATAACCCTGACTAAATCTAGCGGTCGTAGCAGCAATGCGCAAGTCACAGGCAGCGGCCAGACTAAGACCCCCTCCGCCGACTCCCCCATTGATGCAGGCGATTACCGGCTGGGGCATCCGGCGGATTTCAATAACTGCCCTATTCAGGTATTTGGTTACTTCCTGACAAACGTAGGCGGCCCCCTTGGGATTGCTGTCGAATTCCTGTATGTCGCCTCCCGCGCAAAAAGCGGCTCCCGCTCCGGTAATAATGACTACCCGCACCTCGGGGTCATTGGAGCACTCTTCTAAACAACGCTCAATCTCTTCGGTCAGGGGAATATCCAGGGCGTTAAAAGACTGAGGCCGGTTCAAAGTAATAGTGCAGATCTTATCCTGGATTTCCTTCAAGATGAACTTATAGGCCATAACCCGAATCCCTCCTTTATTTTTCCACAAAAATCCATCCACTTTGATTATAGCCCAAGCTCTGAAAACTGCAACAGTTTTATCCAGCGAATACAAATCCATCCATAATCCATCTGCATCTGCATCTGCGGATCCAGGATCTATCCATAACGGTAGATTACTCCAAAGCCACCGCGAGGATGCTTCCAGGTGATGGCCCCGGGCTTGGGGCAGATGATCCGGCAGGTACCGCATTCCAAACAGCCGGTCATTTCAAAAATAAGTTCCCCCTGCTTTAAGTTATAAAGACCGGCCGGGCAGGCCCGAATACAGGGTTTGGTCGCACAACCAGCACAAATCGCATTGTTTACAACGATCGCCTTTTCCTCATCATCCAGGACGTATTTATTCAGGGAGAGCAGTTGTTCCAGGTCCAAACGCGGCTGGCTCATAAAGAACGCCCCCCTCTCCAGGCTTCCCGGGCTAATTGCAGCAGACTTAAGTCATTTTCTTTAATCTGGCTGAGCATTTTTTTAATCAAGGGTTGGGCTGGTTCTCCCTGCACCGTAAACAGTTTAGCCGCCATCCCAGCCAGCAACTGCGGGTACCGCGCGTAAAGCAGCGGATTTTCTAAAAATTTAGGCGCCAAACGATAACTTTCCAAATCGGGCAAAACTGAAAGCTCGTTTAACTTATCCAGATAAGGGCTTAGGCCGGCTTTGGAAAAGTCCTGCTTGGCCACGGCCAGTTTTACCGTTTCCGCCGCTGCCTGCCCGGAAGCAATCGCGAGGTCCATGCCCCGCACCTGGTAACCCAGGTTTAAGACAAAGCCGGCCGCGTCTCCAGCAACCAAAATCCCGGGACCAAACAGCTTCGGCCGCATCTCCCAGCCGGCTTCGGGAACCAGATGGGCGGAATACTCGGCAGCTCTGCCGTCTTTAATCAAGGGCGCGATAAAGGGATGGGCCTTGAAGTCTTCCAGCAGATCCCGGACCGGGTATTGCTGACGTTCAATCCCCCCCACGTTAACTACCAAACCGAGCGAGAGGCTGCTCTTATTGGTATATAAGAATCCGCCTCCCGGCATTCCCCGCGAAACCGCACCGACTAAGAGGTAGGCCGCGCCCTGGTTTCCGGTTAACTGAAAACGCTCTTCAATCGTTTCCGGCGTTAATTCGATAATCTGCTTGACCCCAATCCCTACCTGAGCCGCCGGCAGTTCGGGGCGCAACCCGGCTTTTTGCGCCAGCAGCGAGTTTACTCCATCTGCCGCAATGACTACGTCCGCCCGCAATTCATCTTCTCCGGCCCGCACCCCAACCACCTTTCCGTCCTCGAGGAGCAGGTCGTCCACTAGGATGCCCGGGGCCAGCAAAGTCCCGGCTTCCTCAGCCTTGGCCGCCAGCCACGCGTCAAAATCAGCCCGCAAGAGGGTAAAAGAATGATAAGGCGCCCTTCCCCAGCTTTCATTCTGGCAACTGAAAGAAACACTGCGCTCCTCGGTTAAGGTGGCGATAACTTCCCTTACGACCGCTCTTTCCACCGGGGCTTCTTCCCAGAAATCCGGGATTATCCGCTGCAGGGCATAACTGTACATCCGACCGCCAAACATATTTTTACTGCCGGGGGCCGCGCCGCGTTCGATTAGCAGAACCTCGTAACCTTCCTTGGCCAGCAGATACGCGGCCGTGCTGCCGGCCGGACCCGCCCCGACGATGATGGCGGTATACTTATCTTCAGCCATAAATCCATCGCCCCTTATTTGTTTAATGCCTGGTTCAGTTCATGGATGAGTTTAGGCAGAACCTCGTACAGGTTACCTACAATCCCGTAATCCGCCGCCGCAAAAATAGGCGCGTTCTCATCGGAGTTGATGGCGCAGATGATTTTGGTATCCCGCAGACCGCTTAAGTGGTGAATCTGTCCGGAAATCCCGATCCCCAGATAAAGCTGCGGCTTCACCTTTTGCCCGGAGATTCCGATATAACTGTCAATGGGCATCCAGTTCAAATCTTCCGCCAAGGGTCGGGTGCAGCCGAGCGCGGCTCCGATAGCGCGGGCTAATTCCCAGGCGATTTCTAAGTCCTCCGCTTTTTCGATTCCCCGACCGACCCCCACGATAATCCGGGCCTCGCTCAAATCAGCGGCTTCACGTACTTTGGGGCTGCGGCTGACCACTTTAACTAACGAGGCGGGCGGCGCCGGCAGTTCGCGAACCAGACCGGTTCGTCCCGTTTGAGGAGCGCCCGGGGCAAAGGTGCGCGGGGCAATAGTCGCCATTATGGGACGGGTTTTACAGACCAGGGTCTGGGCAGCTGCGCCGCCGTAGATTAAACGCTCCAGGATTATGCTTTTTTCCGCTGGTTCATACCTGAGGGCGGTGCAGCCGCTGACTAAGCCCGTCTTTAGCTGCGCCGCGACCCGGGCGGCCATTTCGTTCCCGCTTAAAGTGCCTCCCAATAAAAAGATCTCGGGATCTCCCTGGCGCGCCGCTTCGACCAAGGATGGAATATAGGTCTCCCGCGGTTGATCCTGCGGCAGCGGCGGGAGCAGCAACACCTCGTCAGCGCCATGTTCAATATAGGTTTGCGCCAGATCAGCCTCTGGCTCAGCTATTGCAAAAGCCGTCAGCGGGCCGCCAATTTCTTGGGCAAGGCCCTGACCCACGTTTAAAAGCTCCAAAGTTTGTTCGCGGTTCTCCGCGAAAACCCAAATACCCGGCATACGCTTCTCCCCCCTTTCTATTTGAAGGCCCCGGCCTGAACCAGAGCGTTGACAAATTTTCGAATATCTTCGGTTTCCGCAGTAAACTTCACCCCGCGGCGTTCCAGAGAGGTTGCCGCAATGCTTAACGTTTCCAAACGGGGTTCCCAGTCGCAGCCTGAGTCGAGATCGGCTTTAGTCAGATTTAACACCGGTTTTTTCGCGGCCGCCAGCACCTGCTTCAAACTGGGAATCCGGGGCTGGTTAATGCCCGGCAAGACCGTAACCAAGGCCGGCAAAGGGACGGCCACTACTTCCATTGCTTCATCCAAACGGCGTTCAGCGATGATCTGCTGCCCTTCCAGCATTAATTTTTGAACGTAGGTTATACTGGGGATACCCAGGATTTCGGCGAGACGCGGCCCCACCTGCTGGGCATAGAGATCGCTCGAGCCTTCGCCGCAAATAATCAAATCGTATTCCAGCTTTGAACTGATGACTGAGGCGAGCAGGGAAGCAGTCTGCGCCGGTTCCAGGTCGGCAAAAGCGGGGTCATTGACAAAGACCGCCTGCTTAGGTCCCCGCGACAGAGCGTCCTTCAGACTGTTCTTGGCGCTGGGCAGACCCACGGTGATGGCGGTAACGCTCCCACCATGCAATTCCTGAAGCCGAACCCCTTCTTCAATCGCGTTGCGATCATAATCACTGATTTTAAAGCCGACCCGCTCCAGGCTGATTTCCCGGGAATTGGGGGCTGCCTTAATATCCGCTTCATCCCGAACCCATTTGTAACAGGTTATAATTCGGGGACTTCCGTTTGACATCTGCTGATCACTCTCCAATCCCAAAAACGAAATAAGCCATTAGCGATAATTGAAAAAGGATGCCTAGACCTGCTGAGCCAATGGAACCACCGCGCAAAGAGCCTGGAAATACTGCTCATTCTTTCTCTTTCACCGGGGCTTGGAGCAAATCAAGGCATCCTCTGAGTAAACTTACATCGATAGATTTTGTCAATGCCAAACGAACAATATGGTTCTCAATGCGTTTAGCCGTCTAAATTTTTAACATTGAATTGTTAAACTTTTCAATCCTCTATCCGCAAAAAACCTCTGACCTTAGAAACGGAACAAAACAATGTATCTTTTCAACAAACCTACGTAGATTGCCTGGCCTAACGGATAATATTTCCGGCAATGACCATCCTATGGGCTTCCGAGCTGCCTTCATAAATCTCCGTAATCTTCGCGTCCCGCATCAGCCGTTCCACTTTGGTACCCTTCATGTAACCTATTCCCCCGTGGATCTGCACCGCTTTGGTGGCATGTCGGTTTGCGGCTTCCGCGCCATATAGTTTGGCTGTGGCGGTTTCTTTACCGTAAGGCAATCCCTGGTCACGAAGGTAAGCCGCATAATAGGTAAGTAATCTCGCGGCATTCAAGTCGCTGTCCATGTCCACGATCATCCACTGAATCGCCTGGTTGCGGGAAATGGGCTTGCCAAACTGAACCCTTTCTTTCGCATACTGAATCGACTCATCCAGGCAGGCCTGCAGGATTCCGACTGACTGGGCAGCAATCCCTAGGCGGCCGCCATCCAAAGTCTGCATGGCAATCCTGAATCCCTTGCCCTCTTCACCCAGCAGATTTTCCTTAGGAATGCGGCAGTCTTTGAAAATAACTTCCGAGGTTTGGGAGGCGCGCAGACCCATCTTCTTAAAATGCTTGCCCACGGAAATGCCGCCCGCTTCCTTCGGAACGATAAAGGCGCTCATGCCTTTGGCCCCCTTGGCTGGGTCCGAAGTCGCAATAACGACGAACACGTCGGCCAGCGGCCCGTTCGAGATAAAGGTTTTGGTTCCGTTTATTACATACTCGTCGCCATCCAAAACCGCAGTGGTGACTATCGCCCCTGCGTCTGTCCCAGCTCCCGGTTCAGTCAAGGCGAACGCCCCTACCTTTTGACCTTTACAAATCGGAATCATGTATTTTTTCTTTTGTTCTTTCGTACCAAATAAATTAATCGGGTTTAACACCAGTCCGATCGTGGCCGAAACCGTAAACCCAGTCGAAGCGCAAGCCCGTGACAGTTCTTCAATCACAATCGC
Organism: uncultured Syntrophomonadaceae bacterium; assembly: GCA_964464665.1. GTDB lineage: Bacteria > Bacillota > Ch66 > Ch66 > Ch109 > CAYXHK01. The sequence goes on along the minus strand of CAYXHK010000024.1, from coordinate 2,039 downwards.
GAAAGTCTGGAAATCAGCCCCGGCTCCGCCGTATTCCGTGGGGAAGGGAATCCCCAGCCAGTCCATTTCCGCGATCTGGTCCATAACTTCTTGCGGGTAACGGCTTTCTTCATCGATTTCTTCCGCGATTGGCTCCAAGTATTTTTGGGCAAATTCCCGCACACTGGCCCGGATCAATTCTTGTTCTTCCGTAAGTTTAAAATCCACAGGATAACCCCCTTTTATCAAAATAATATTTAGGAACTCGTCTGGGATTTAAGAAATATTCGTTTTTACCCAATTATTCGGACTCAATACTTTTTTCACATTAATACGGGTTTAATAAAACCTGTTTTTGTACATTTAGGAACACAAAGTAATTGGGAAGAATGTGATGATTATAATGTGTGATACTGATCAGGAAATATATGAGACGTATGCAGCGTAGGTAGAAGTGATTTTTAGAGCTTGATTTAAGTAAGTTTAGAAATTGATGATTAGTAATTGATTATAGTAATTGATGATTAGTAATTTAGTAAACTTGTTTCCGTCAGAAGTTAAAACTTGGCAACCCAAAAATTGAGTATTTACTTTAACCACAGTTTTTTCAGTAGATAAGGCTTGGCAGATACAATTTTGGGATATTTACTTTAAACCACAGTACTTGTCTAATTCCGTGTAGGAAGGCGGGAATACCGGCCGGGCACTGATGCCGAAAAACGGGGTAGGGATCCGCGCCACTCCGCTCTTATGGGTGCCGATTAATCCTTCGGTTACGTTCTGCAGCTGGCTGGCGGGAATTACAAAAGCAATCTCGTCGTCAGCCGTCAGGGCAAATACCCGTTCTCCGCCGCCGGGAACGATGACGTTACACTTTTGGGTTTGCAAGGGCTTGACAATATACGCTCCGCAAGAACAGCGTCCCATGAATTGCGATTCGATGGCTCCGCCTTCGTTATAAAGCGCGCCTTGAACCAGCCGGACGATTTGAGCTCCATTGCCGTAAATCAAGACCAGATCGGGCTCAAAATCAGCGCGGTGCAACGGGGCTACTACAATGCTTTTAATCCCGCCGATTTCCATTTTAGGGGTTGCGGCCTGAGTTCTGGCTCCAGCCTCCGGGGTTTTAGCATAGAGCGGGTGAATGGTATTACCAGCCAACGCAAAATCGGGGTCTTCTTTATAACCGAAAATCAAAATTGACAAACCACAGGCATGGTCTCCTTCTAAAAAACCGATAGTCCGACCGGCACGACGCGCCAAGGTTATACCTTGGCAGATGTTAATGGGATAACCAAACATGGCTTTTGCAGACTTGACTTTTGGCGGCAAAACTTCCTCACTGGACACCTTGATGGCTACTGGATAAGTAGCTAGACGCAAGTACTCATTAAACACATTGTTAAGTTCTTGGTTGGCCTCCATTTTATTGCCCCCTCCCAAAATAATAGAGTTCTACCTACTGTAACTACTATAAGTATATCCTGCTCCAAAATAGTTTGTCAACAAAGTATTTGCATGCAAACAGTTGTTTGGAAATTTTTTGTTTTGATGGTAATAAATATAATCATATGTTGGGTCAAGATCCTTCTGATCAGATTCTTTGATTTGAATTATTATGACACATAAATCCATTTTTTCTATACGGTTTGACATTTCAGGTAGAAATATTAACATTTCACGCAAATTTTAATATTTAACGTAAATTTTTGCTATGATACAATTGAAAAATTTGATTTTAGAAGCGAACCTAAGCAGTAAAAGAGGAAAGAATTCCAGATGGCCTTGATTACCTGTTATGCCTGGATTAACAGCGTTCTCGTCCGATGGTTATAGCGATGTACCATGAAGCTGAAATAATAAAAGGCTTGGGAAGATGAATCTTCAAACAGATTAGTTGCCGTACCTAAAGCGGTATTGCGGTATTTAAGAAAGAATATCTTATTTAATTACTACAATATTTAATTACAATGTCGAATAATAAATAGAACCCCTGGAAGGAAGAGTTAGCGTGAAAACAATACGATTACCGAGCAACACTGATGGGAGCTAAAAAAGGG